>JBBSPP010000436.1:0-2967 GCA_038258625.1 Chitinophagales bacterium | reverse complement strand
TTTATTTTTCATATTAAGCAAAACTGTAATCATATTAAGTAATACTGTAATCAGATTAAACAATACTGTAATCAGAATAAACAATACTGTAATCAGATTAAATAATACTGTAATCAGATTAGGTAATACTGTAATTATATTCAACGATACTGTAATCATATTAAGTAAAACTGTTATCAGATTTAGCATTACGTACGCGCGAAAGGCATTTGCATATGCGCGCACGCCCTAAGCAAACGCGCGTACGAGGTACAGCAACGCGCGCCGCAAAGATGGAGACATGGGCAAGCCGCAGCGATGCGTGGCAAGGCGTAACCTACACAATAAATTAAATGAAAATGGATTGAAAATGAAGCGGGGTAGAGCCGCAACGTTGTTTTTAACTGCGCAACTACGGTAGAAGATGTTGTGGGCTTTTACAATTTGGAGTACTGTTTTTAATTGATACCTAATTTAAAAATCACTTTCCACTATCACGTCTCCCTTATCACCTAAAAAACAATCCCCATCAGCACCCAAAAAACCACAATTAAAGGTGCGGGTATTTTGCTAAAAAGGAGCACCAAAGCCGTACTGCCAATGACCAACAAACTGCCCCACTCAAACGGCACACTCTGCGCCAGCAACACCGCCGAGCCCCAAAGAATGCCAATCACCGCCGCATGAATGCCCTCCAACGCACGGAATATTACGCGGTATTGTTTTAGGTTTTGGTACAAAGGAAAAAGAAAAAACAAAATTAACGCGCCCGGCAAAAACACGCCCACCGTGCCTATAAAACAACCCAAAAGTTGGTTCAGCGGGTTACTATCCATACACAGCCCGCCCACATAACTGCACAGCGAAAATACCGGGCCGGGTATGGCATGTACCAAGCCCACCCCCGTCAAAAATTGTGCATCGGTAACTAGCGATGCGCCATAAGCATCCGTAGCATGAAAAATAAATTGCTCCTGCATAAGCGGTATCAGCACATAGCCGCCACCAAATACAATACTACCAAAGCGGTAAAAGTTTTCGAACAAATTGAACGCGCGGGCATGTTCCCAATGTTGCGTGCGCGCCAGCTCAGATAGTACACCTGCAATAACAAATATGAGCACAAACCAGCTCAACCGCCGCCATTTTATTACAAAAGCTTTGGTATCATGCGGCGGAAATTCTTTGTTGGTAAAGTTGGTAATAAGCCCGCCCAAAAGAATAGTAAGCGGAAAAACCCACGGGCTACGCACAAAAATAGTAAGTGCCGTGGCTATGAGCATTATCAAAATACTCTCCCTACTTTTTATGCTAATCTTCATGGTGCGGATGGCGGCATATATTATAAAGCCCACCGCCATGGGTTGCACAAAATGAAACACTTTGTTCTGTAGGAAAGTGCCGTCAACATATTTTACCAAAAAAGAAAGTGCGCCCATAATAAGAGACGCGGGCAAAATCCAAACCAACAAAGTAAGTACTCCTAGTAAAATGCCACCCCGCTTATACCCAATGAGGGCCACCGTTTGCGAGCTTGACGGGCCAGGCAGCATTTGGCAAAAGCTGAGGTAATCCATCAGTTCGGCCTCGGTAATGTCGCGGCGTTTTTCTACAAAGCTGCGCATCATCATACCAATGTGGCCTTGTGGCCCGCCAAAGGCCGTAAGCGAATATTTTAGTACCTCTTTTAGGAACGGTATGTGGCGAATTATATTCAAAACATAAAAGCTATTGGCACGTAATTTACAACAGCAATCAATTTTTATAAAAAATAAAACTTCAAAATAAAAAACGCACGCTGTATGAGCGCAAGATGGGCAGGATTAGAAAATCATTGTTTAATTTAGCCCCGCCATTCAAATAATGTTATGGGAAGAAAATCGAGTAAGAAAAAAATAAGAGATGTAGTTGCCGAGCAGCCAACGGTAGCAAAGCCAAAAAAAGAAACGCGCGCCGAAGTTATTATTGATAATACCAACGCTACCAAGGCAGGGCTGATAATTTCTGCAATTCTTTTTGCGCTGTGTTTTTTGTTGTACGGCAATACGTTTGGCCATCGGTTTGTGCTAGATGATCACGGCATTATTGTCAACAATAAAATGACCAAAGCGCCCGTGAGTTGGGAAAACACCAAGCTAATGTTCAACACGCCCATGCGGCGCGGCGATGTAAGCGATAAAGAAAACTCATTGTACCGGCCGTTTACCAAGCTTATTTTTAATGTAGAGTGGAATATGTTCGGTGGCAACCCGCATAAATTCCATGTAGTGAATGTGCTTTTCTATGGCTTATTGTGTGTGCTTATTTTTTGGGTACTGTATGATTTATTTGCCGCCACCCGCGCAGATAAACAAAAAAAATGGGTATTGCCTTTTTTAATAACACTACTTTTTACAGTGCATCCTATTCATACCGAAGTAGTGGCCAATATAAAATCGCTGGATGAAATACTGGCCATGATTGGCATGGTGGCTGCAGTGCGCGCTATTCAGCTTTATTTGAAAACGAATAAAGTTTCACACTTGGCTTGGGGCACGTTAGTTTATTTGTTAGGGCTTTTTTCAAAAGAGAGCGCCGTGGTGGGTATGGGTATTCTACCATTTTTAGTGTACTACCATGAAGGAAAAATTGATGTAAAAAAAATATTGATAGCCTGCGCGCCTTTTTTGGTAGTAGCTGTGATTTTTGTATTGACCCGTCATTTTGTGTTGGGGCAATTTCCGCAAAGTGCCGAGACGAGTATTATGGATAATTTGATTGTAAAAGTTAAGGATAATATTCCCATGCGATTTGCTACTGCTATCATGATTGTGGGGTTTTATATTTATACCTTTTTTTATCCGCATCCGTTGGCGTGCGATTATTCTTACGCTACTCTCGAGCCAGTTTCTCCTGGTCATTGGGCATTTTTAATCAGCTTTTTAATATTGGTAGGTGGTTTAGTTTTTGCTATTAAAGAATTAAAAAATAGGAGCAGAATAAGTTTTG
>JBBSPP010000435.1:0-2972 GCA_038258625.1 Chitinophagales bacterium | reverse complement strand
GTTAGTTCTTTGGCGTGTTTGGAGTAGTTGGGTATGCGCCCGCCAAATACAATTCCTTTTAAATTTAGTTTTTCGCATAGCTCTTTTCTGTAATCGTACAAGCGCCGCCCCAAGCGCAAACCCCTGAAGGTTGGCTTTATAAAAACATCAATGCCGTACAGCACATCGCCCTCGGCATCATGGGTGCTAAATGTATAATTACCCGTAATATCTTTATAAGTATGGGCATCGTCAAACTGATCATAATCCACCACTAGCGATAGTGCACAGCCTGCAATCTGCCCGTTTATTTTGATCACTACCTGCCCCTCGGCAAATTTACTTATGAGGGTTTCTATATGTTTTTCGCTCCAGATAGAATTGGGCATGGAGGTATAGGCCGCTTGCATGGCTATTTTGAGCTCCTGATAATCGTCTAGCGTGAGGTATTTTAATTCTATATTTTCTATGTCTTGGATTTGCATTGTTCTTATTTAATATTGGGATAGCAAAAGTAGCTGAAAAGTTTTAGCATAAAAAAAACCACCCTGCCAAGCAGAGTGGTTTAAACTCAAAAATCTATAATTAAAATAATTAATCTCTTGGGTTGGCTACTTTGCAAACGATGGTACGGCCATCAAGCTCAGTTTCATTGAGGGCGGCAATGGCAGCTTGCGCGTGCTCAGCGTCGTCCATTTCTACGAAACCAAATCCTTTGGATCGGTTTTCATATTTGTCAAAAATAATTTTTGCACTTGATACCTCACCAAATGCTTCAAAAGCTTGTTTCAGCTTTGTTTCGCTCGTGTCATAATTGAGCTTTGCTACGAAAATGTTCATATAAAATAAATAAAATTTGCGACCTGCCGAGGCGGGTCAGTGTTAAGCCGTGAAGGTAGGGTAATCGTGGCGGCCTGCATTTTTTTACTTATAAATATTTCTTTTTTATAAAAAAATACGAGCTATTGTTATAAAAAAGAGCCACTTTATTCATTCTCGCCCTCATTCTCCAACTTACTTTCTTCCACTTCGGGCCGCGCGGCCAGGGCTATAAGATACTCGTGCGCCTCGGCAATTTTATCGGGCGAGAGGTCTTTGAACGAATTTTTGAACGTATTGAGCGGCTTTGGTTTTAGCTTTTGCAACGGATGATGCGGCACATCAACCGTGGGCGAAGACGGATACCACGCAAAAAGATCGTTGGGCGTACAGTACAGCGCCTCGCACATTTTGCCAATTTGCTTTACCGTAATGCGGTTTTGCTTATTGCGCAGCAGTTTGTGCACCACACCGTGCGATATACCTATCTTCCGTAGCCAAGCATACGGCTGATGGATGCCTTTTGACAAAAGCACCTGCTTAATATTTAGTTTAAACGGTAAATTGCGTTTAAAATATTCTTCATCATTAGTATGCAGTCTATTATTAGCCATTAATGAGCATTTATAAGTAAAAAACTAAGACCAAGATACATTTTTATTTTGTTTAGTTCAATAAATAGGAATTTTTATATAAAAAATAATAATAATAATAGCAGAAATTATTATTATAAATGCAGGTAAGATAATACTAAATGCACATGCTGTAATCGGAAATTCACACGCCGTAATCGGAAATTCACACGCTGTAATCGGAAAATCACACGCTGTAATCGGAAATTCACACACAGTAATATTAAATGCATTAATAGTTTAAAAAGAGGCAGAAGCTTTTTATTGATACCTTTACGAAAACTTGTTGGTTTAAATTGGGGGGATTTTAATGGGCAAAAAAAATCCCAACCAAAAGGCTGGGATTTATAATAAAAAGTAGCACGCTGCCCTAAACCATTAGTTTATTCTGGTTTTATTTTTACAATCTTATTATCTCTCATAACAACTAGTGGGCTATTCTTTTCTTTCTTAAAAATAATGAGTTTTTCGTAAACCTTTTCAAGCCCCTTTACGATTTTGTCTTTTAATTCTAGTTGTTTATCTTTTGTTGTCATAATAGTTTTTTAGTTGGTTAAATTTGTACGCATCAAAAATAATGAGGTCTTCATTGCGAATTTTTTGCGCAATTAACTCATGCTTCCCAGCCGAGTTATCAAAGATTAAACCTCCGTCGATAATGGGAAGGTATATATCAAATAAATTGTAAATCCCTTTTAAAAATCTGCGTTCAATTACGTTTGGCGGAATGTTATGACCTCCTTCCTCAACCCTTATTTTCACACGCTCTTGGGCAAGTTCTATATTGCTAAGCCAAAAAAACAATAACGTAATAGTGTAGCCTTGTGCCCGCGCCGTACGGATTTTATTTTTATAACTTTTGGTTGACAACGTGGTCTCAAAAGCGAATGTTTCGTTTTCGAATAATAGTTCGTTGATTCTTTTTATCATAATTCTACCCGCCTCAAACGAAACTTTTTCGGGCTGAAATGGAGAAAGGCCTTTGGCTATTTCGTCTGCATTTACGAACTCTTTACAGTCAATAATTTCGGGCAAGATGGTATAGGAGGCCGTAGTTTTACCAGCACCATTACATCCTGCAATTACGTAAAGGTTTTTTTCGCGCACGGTGCAAATTTACTCATTATTAGTGGTGGGATTATTTCTATTACTAGTTTTTATAATATGCTTTGTAAATAGAATTACGAGATTCGGCCAAAGGAAAAATCCCAACCAAAAGGTCGGGATTAAATTTTATTAAAATACTAAGTACTAAATACTAGCTACTAAGTACTAATTAAGCACCTCGGCCATTTTTTTACCAATATCAGCCGGGCTATCCACCACGTGGATGCCACATTCGCTCATGATTTTCTTTTTGGCATCAGCCGTATCATCAGCCCCGCCAATGATAGCACCCGCATGACCCATGCGGCGGCCTGGAGGGGCGGTTTGCCCAGCAATGAAGCCCACAACGGGTTTGCGCATATTATCTTTTAACCAACGGGCCGCGTCTGCTTCCATGCTGCCGCCAATTTCGCCTATCATTACAATGCCTTTCGT
>JBBSPP010000434.1:0-2975 GCA_038258625.1 Chitinophagales bacterium | reverse complement strand
GGGATTGCCAACCAAATATACCCCCAAATCCAACTCCAAAATCCCTAATAATACCTCAACCAAACCCACTTTAAAAACAAAAATCCTATCTACGAACTAGTACAACCAAACCTTTTTGGTGCGCCTCACTCGGGTGGGGTAGTTTTTTTTAGCACAAAGCTTTTCCAGAAAAGTAAAAATGCCCAACGGGCTACTTTTCGATGCGGGCAAGTTTTTTATTTGGCATAACGAGTACAGTTTTCTTTGTATCAAAAAAAAAGCGTTTCTCAGAAATGAGAAACGCTTTTACTAATAAAAAAATGCACGAAAATGTTTAGCGGCTAAGAGTAATTTTTTGTACCAAAACTGATTCATTATTACTTCGCAGGTTGGCAATATAATTACCATTGGGCAGGGCGGGTATGGATATTGTGCTTGCAATATTACGAGCGGTAAACACAGGCTGCCCCGCAAAATTATATAAGGTAAGGCTCAGGTCGTCCACCATGTTTTCAGCGTTAATAGTTAGTAGATTACCGATAATCAGGCTCGGGTAAATCATTAATGGTTTTGTAGCGCGCGTGTATTTTACCGATGTAATGTTCGAAAAAGTTTGATGGTTTTGGGTGCTTATTTCGGCTATTCTATAAAAATAAATTTCGCCATTGCGCACGGCCGCATCTTTGTATTGATACTTTTTTTGGCTATTGGCCACTACTTCATTTATGGTAGAAAAGTGTTGGCCGTCCGTGCTTTTTTGTATTTCAAAATGGCTTACATTTTTTTCGTTGATAGTAGAAAAATTAATGTCGATGGCGGTATTATTTTGCTGTGCCGTCATGCTCAAAAACTGAACGCTAAGCGCCACATTGGTAGGCGCGGCCGTGTTCCATTCGTCGCCCGTATTGTTGGTATTATTATTCACCGCATTACCCACCGCATCAAAGTTGGCAGCCGTGCCACCCACCGCTGGCGAGGTCCATGTAAGATTAAACGTGGCCGAGGTGCCCACAAAAAACTTGCGTTGGTTATGCCCGGCACTTTTGTTGCCCGGGTTTATGGTAATGCCAGGATCGGTCGTGGTAAGGGTGCCAATGTTGGTTTGTATTTGAAAACCAGCCGCCACCTTGGTAGGGTTGCTCACCGTCACCGAGATAGGGTAGGCCGTATTTACATTATAAAATGTAGGCAAATTAGTAATGCTAACGATGGTGTTGACTGATGGCGTGGGGTTGTGGCAGCTGCAGCCGTTTTGGTAAGAACCAAACCCCGAGCTGAATGAAGTGTTTAGACAGGTGAATATGCCAAAAGCTAGGCACAGTAAAATGGATGTGAGTAAAGATTTTGTTTTCATAAGTAATATTTTAAAAAGTTAAGACTATTGTAAAGATACTTCTTAATTGCTACAAGCTAAACAGGCCGTTCACCTCGGCGTTCACCATATTTATTACCTTGGCGGTGTCTTCTTTATTTTCGGCAAAGTTTGTTTTGTCAATATCTATGATCAAAAGCTGGCCGTCGGTGTATTTATCTATCCAATTATTGTAGTGTTCGTTTAGGCGTTTTAGGTAGTCCAACCGAATATTTTCTTCGTACTCGCGGCCGCGTTTTTGTATTTGCCCTACCAGGGCCGGCACACTTGCGCGGAGGTATATTAATAAATCGGGCGGGTTCACCATGCCTTTTAGGGTATCAAAAAAGTTGCGATAGTTTTCAAAGTCACGCTTATTCATCAGCCCCATTTCGTGTAGGTTGGGTGCAAAAATATTAGCGTCTTCGTAGATTGTTCTATCCTGTATGACTGTTTGGTCGCCATTCTGAATTTCTACCAATTGTTTTAGGCGGTTGTTCAAAAAATATATTTGCAGGTTAAAACTCCATCGCGGCATGTCTTTGTAAAAATCATCGAGGTATGGATTATTTTCTACATCTTCATAATTGGGCGACCAGTTAAAATGCTTGGCCAAAATTTTGGTGAGGGTGGTTTTGCCTGCGCCAATATTACCCGCCACGGCGATGTGCTTGATTTGCTTTTTTTTCTTTGCCATAATTTGCGTGCTAATCTAATCCATAAAAATTTAAAAGGGACTAGCCGTGGTTTAATAATTTATGCCAATAAGTTTTCGGGCTTCTGCCAAAGTTTGCGCGGCACTCGTTCGCGCTTTTTCTTTACCTTCCTGCATTATTTTTTGGAGTAGCGGAACATCATTTTGGAGGGCTGCCGCTTTCTCTCGTATGGGCGCCACAAAGGCAATCATATCTTCGGCCAATTGTTTTTTCATATCGCCGTAGCGTATGGCGCAATTATTATAATTGGTCAAAAAATGAGAATAATTTTCTTCGCTGCTCACTAATTTCATCAGCATAAAAATATTTTCAATGTAGTCTGGCATTTCGGAATTATTCTCGGTTGGTCCGCCATCCGTTTTTGCTTTCATTATTTTACTTCGAATTTTATCATCAGCATCGGCCAGATAAATTGTGGCGTTTTCATTTTCGCTTTTGCTCATTTTGCCGTTACCGTCTAGGCTCGGAATTTTTACTAATTGCTCGCCAAAATTATAGGCCGTAGGTTCAGGGAAAAGCTCGCCATAGCGATGGTTAAATCGTTTGGCAAAGTTGCGCGTCATTTCCAAGTGTTGCTCTTGATCCTTGCCCACGGGCACTTTGTGCGCTTTGTGTATCATAATATCGGCCGCCATTAGGCTAGGGTAGGTAAGCAGTGCGGCATTAATATTGTCGGGTTGCCTGCGCGCTTTTTCTTTGAATGATGCAGTTTTTTCTAGCTCGCCTTTGTACGCCACCATGTTCAGCATGAGGTATAATTCGGGTATCTCGGGGATGTCGCTTTGCACGTAAAGTGCCACTTTTTTGGGGTCGAGTCCGCTGGCAATATTCTCGGCTAGCACGCGATATACATTTGGTTTTAGTTCATTAGGATCCGGCAGGGTAGTGAGCGCATGATAATCTGCCACGAAAAAAAAGCAGTTGTGCTC
>JBBSPP010000433.1:0-2978 GCA_038258625.1 Chitinophagales bacterium | reverse complement strand
TTCCCATATCCGGATGGTGTGGGCTTTTATACCGCTATATTCTTGTAGCTGAGAAATTGTAAATAGATTCACGTTGTTTAAATATGGGTAAAAATACCTAAACGTATTGGATCGAGCAACTATTTGAAGCGGGAAAACTAACGTGGAATAAAACGTACCTACTTAAACAATAATCTATAATAAAACGACGGGCTGACCAAAGATTTTTTGAGGTCGCGGTTATCTATAATACCAGTGAGAAGCTTGGAAACAACTTTGCTTTTATTGGCTATGCCAAATATTGCATTGAACAATTTGGGGTAGGATAATATGTTGAGGAAAAATTTACTGAACTGAAACTCGCGCCACAGTTTGGCATAGAGCCCTCTGTCGAACAGCTTATTGTATTGTTCATCAAACTTATTTTCCTGAAACGCCTGCACCAAATGCGTGGCAGCGATGCGGCCGCTACGCAACGCATTGCCAATGCCCTCGCCCGAAAACGGATCAATAAGACAGGCCGCATCGCCAAGAAGCAAAAACCGATGACCCGAACACGCCCTTTTTTTGGAACCTACAGGCAGGCCAAATCCCTTCACCGTTTCCAGCGGGGTGGCGTTTTTAAACCGATCTTTCACGGCGGGGTGATGCTGAATGATGTGCGCTAGTTTTTCTTTGAGGTTGATACGGCGCTTGCTTATTTCGGTAGCGCTCATGCCTATGCCTACATTGGCCTGATTATTGGGCAGCGGAAAAATCCAGAAATAGCCAGGTAAAATATCGTCATAAAAATGCAGCTCTACATGGTTTTTTTCATGAAAGCCAGTAACATTTTGGTAGTATTGGCGCAGGCCGGCGTAGTGATGCGCGCGCTCGATGTTGGTTTTTAATAACTGCCTACGCACTACAGAGTTGGCACCATCGGCCCCAACGATTGTTTTGGCATGGAGGGTTTCGTGGTCAGTTTCTACAGTTACGGCTTCGGGGGTGATGGTTATTTTTATTACTTTGTGTTGCTCAAAAGTTTCTACATCGGGTAGGTTTTTTATTTGATTGAACATAAAATTATCAAAATCAATGCGTTTGGAAACGTAGCCCGGCGCATGGGTATGCTCGGTGCTGGCCATGGTTACATCTACCGATGTTTGATTGGGCGCAAAGAGGCGCACGCCATGGGTACCTTTTTTTGCCACGGTTTGTTCAAAATCTTGGCCCAAAGCTATACCCATACGAAACAGCTGCGCCACCACATCGGGGCTGAGGGCGTCGCCACAAATTTTATCTCGCGGGAAGGTGTCTTTGTCTATCACCGCAATGCGCAACCCCTTGCCCGATAGCTGATGCGCACACGCACAACCGGCTGGGCCGGCGCCTACTATTATAATGTCGTAGTTTTTCATGGGATGGTGGGGTGGCTTTTTATTTTAAAGAGCTACAAAATACGGCTCCTTTTATTGAAAGGCCATTTTTTTTTGACTATACAATTAGGGATTAGAGCCTTTGGCTAGGCTACACTTTTGTTGTCGTACTTTTTTATTTCGTTTAGTTCGGACAGCTTCATTTCTTGCTCGGCCTCTATATCATAATCGTCTTGGAGGCCGAGCCAAAACTTTGCCGAGTTGCCAAAATATTTGCTGAGCCTAAGTGCCGTATCGGCAGTAATGCGGCGGTTGCCTTTTATGATTTCGGAAATGCGGGTCTGTGGTATTTTTAAATCTACCGATAGGCGGTAGGCCGTAATTTCTAGCGGCTCCAAAAATTCGGTGAGTAGTACTTCGCCCGGATGTATGTTTTGTAACTTTTTCATGATGCTATTTTTATTTTAATGATAATCAATTATTTCTACCTCGCTTGCGTTGCCGCTGTGCCACTGAAATATGATGCGCCATTGCTTGTTGATGCGGATGCTATAAAAATTTTCAAATTGCCCGACAGTTTTTCGAGCCTGTTTGCTGGCGGAATTCTCAAATCCGCAATATCCAGTGCATTATTTAGCATTCTTAATTTTCGCCGGGCAATTTGCTGCATTTCTATTGGCAGTTTTTTGGCTCTAATTCCGTTCCAAATATCTTCTGTTTCTTTTGAGCCAAATGACAATATCATATCTCTTGCGTTACTAACGTCAAAGGTAGGTATTTTTTATTTTATTAAAAAGTAAATGTCAATTGCTCCCCATCCCATCAATACTTTCCTCCAACGCGCGCAGCTGCTCCGGCGTTAGTTTTTTCAATTTTTCGGCTAGGTTGGTGGCTTCGCGGGGGCGGATGGCGTACAGCGGATGCTTGGGCGCATCCTCGGGCGTTACGGTGCTTTTTTTATGATTAAAATCCCATACTATAAGGTCGTTGGGCGTGCAGTGGGCGGCCTCGCACACCTTGCATAGCTGCGCGAGGGGTATGTAGGTTATTTTTTTGGTGCCTAGCAGTCTGTAGGCGGCATTGTGATCAATACCTATGCTGCCAAGCCATGTATATGGCTTGCTAATGCCCTTCGCGAGCAGCATATCTTTAATTCGGTAGCTAAACATGGCGTAAAATTTGTAGTAAATGTACTTATAGTTAATCATATTTAGTATTACTGTTATCATATTAATTAAAACTGTAATCATATTCAGTAATACTGTAATCAGATTAAATAATACTGTAATCAGATTAGGTAATACTGTAATCAAATTAAGTAAAACTATAATCAGATTAAGTAATACTGTAATCAGATTATGTAATACTGTAATCAGATTAAGTATTACGTATGATTTATAATATTTTTTATATTAGAAATAGTGGCTAACTTTGTCAGTAGCAATGCACGCATACCTATGGAGAAACGATTTCATAAACGCTTAAGCTCCGTACTGGGCAGCGAAGATTTTTTGGATGATTATACTGAAAAACTAGCCACCATACTGCCCTTGGTGCTGCCCCTGCACGCTGATTTGAAGGCTATTTTGGCCAAAATGTGGGAGGCCACGGGCGAGCAGGGCCAAGATAATAGCGGATGGG
>JBBSPP010000432.1:0-2982 GCA_038258625.1 Chitinophagales bacterium | reverse complement strand
TGGGAGTAACAAAATTATTATCTAAATTACACTCTTTAGGAATATTTTCTGAATAGAAATAAATGGTTTTATTCGCCGGATTTTTACTGCGCTCTAGATTAATACTATCACCCCTTTTTCTGGCTAAATCGTTCAGCGAATCATAAAAACCATTGCACAAACCGATCGTTTTTTCCCCAGGATAAACGCCCGTTTCAATAAGTGTGGATTTTAACTTTTCATAATTTCCTTTCAAACATTCGCAATAAGTTTTGCCCACATATTTTCCATATTTAGCAAACTGCTCACAATGAAACCCTTCGCGCCACTCATCATGAAGTTCTTTATTTTGTTTTGTAAGATAAATAGCTCGTTGTTTTTCATACATATTTCTGAACTCTTTTGAGGGCAGGTTTTCAATATATTTTTTGATTATATCTGCACGCATCAAACAATCTTCGAGGACTCCAGCACGAATAGTTCTTATCAACATTGTCTTGGCTCTTTTATCATTTTTCTCTAAAAGGGCAGCTTGTAGGGCATGATACGCATCACGCGCAAACGTGAAGGAATATTTTCTAAATACCTGTTCGTAAAGTTCACCAGCCTTTTTAAAATTTTCATCAACTATGGCTTCTTCCGCTTGGGCAATTTGTGTATGATAGCTAATGTAATTTTCGGCTTTTAAACAGAACGTACTAGATAATAAAATGAAGGAAAGCAACAAAATTCGCATATTTCAAATATAGAGTGATTTTTGAAAGAAAAATTATTGCGTTTCCAAATGCCCATATTTTGAGGCCTTGAAAATTATAACTTATTGCCTACTCCTTCAAAAACTTTTGCTGTCCAATTTTCACACCGCTTGAAGTTTTAACTTGTAAAAAATACAACCCACTCGGCAAACCCGAAATATCCAACTGATTATACCCAGCATTCATTCCTTTAAAAGTTTCAACCAATTGCCCTGAAATATTATAAACTTCAACAGTAATTTTTTCAGCAATATCAATGGTCAAAAACAAATTGCTAAACGCAGGATTCGGGTGTAGCGAAAATTCTGACTTTTGCTTAGCCTGAATAGCATTCGGTGATGGAGAAGAACAACTTGCGGTATCTCCAAATAGCAACTGACTATTCCCGTTAAAGCAAATCAGTTCATACCCATTAAACGGATTATGCCCACTTGGCGATGCGAATTCGTACGTAGAACCAATGCCCTCAATCCAAATTTTTGTGTAGCCCCAAGACCAAGGATTGCCCAATGATGTTGTGTAAATATATTTTCGTGATACCCCATTTAAGTTTCTTGAAACTACGGAGTCAACTCGCGCAGAATCTGGAGTAAGTCCCATTTGGTTATAAATATTCCGCACAGTATCTCCAGCCACCACGCCAAAATCATACAATACATATTCCGCATTTGTCATAGAATCATACAAAAAAACTTGCTGAGCGACTGTATCATTTCTCAAAAAAAACTTATTAAAATTGTTCGTTGGTGTAGCCGAAGTATCGTAGGTTACTTTAAAATAATCATTTCCCATAAAGGTATATTGAGCAGTATCCTGCGAGTGATAATAATAGTAAGTCACGACCATTACGTCGCTCGTTGATTTATATTTCCAATTGGCGTTGCCCAAGGGCATCGGAATTTGTGCCACAGAGGTAACCGAAAAAAGTGCAGTAAAAAGCAAAGCGGTGATGAGCCTTTTCATAGTTATATCATTTAGGGGATTATGAAAGTGAATGTAGTATTTTTTCGGAAATTGTACATTTTTTAATCTTCTTTAACGTCCAAGCAAAACCCACTTCCTTACTTTCGCTTCCACATAAAAAACACCATGGAAGCAGTATCAACTGACATTAGAGAACTCAACGAACGAATACAACAAAAAAGTGCTTTTATAGACTTGCTACAAATGGAACTGTCCAAATCTATTGTAGGGCAAAAATATATGGTGGAGCGTTTGCTCATTGGGCTTTTGGCCGGCGGGCACGTACTGTTAGAAGGTGTACCTGGTTTGGCAAAAACCTTAGCCATCCGTTCACTTTCTTCGGCTATAAATGCAAAATTTTCGCGCATCCAATTCACGCCCGATTTGCTCCCTGCCGATGTGGTGGGTACCATGATTTACAATCAGCGAGAAAATAATTTTGAGGTAAAGCACGGCCCCATTTTTGCTAATTTTATTTTGGCCGATGAAATAAATCGAGCACCCGCAAAAGTGCAATCAGCACTCCTCGAAGCCATGCAAGAAAAGCAGGTTACCATTGGCGAAAACACCTACATTTTAGAACGGCCATTTTTGGTATTGGCCACCCAAAACCCCATTGAACAAGAAGGAACGTATCCGTTGCCCGAAGCACAGGTTGATCGTTTTATGCTAAAAGTCGTCATCGGCTATCCCAATCGTGAGGAAGAGCGTGAAATTATTCGTCAAAATATGCGGCCCCAAAATAATAATGCCATCAATCAAGTCGTATCGAAAGAGGATATTTTGGAGGCGCGTAAATTGGTGCAAGAAGTATATATGGACGAAAAAATTGAGAAATACATTATCGACATCGTCTTCGCTACCCGCAATCCTGAAGAGTATAATTTGGCAAAACTAAAACCATTAATCGCTTATGGCGGTTCGCCACGCGCGAGTATCAATTTGGCATTGGCAAGTAAGGCGTATGCATTTATAAAACGCCGAGGCTACGTAATTCCCGAAGATGTGCGCGCCGTTTGCCAAGATGTAATGCGCCACCGGGTAGGAATAACCTACGAAGCCGAAGCAGAGAATATGACGAGCGAAATGATTGTGAATGAAATACTCAATGCTGTTGAAGTTCCGTAGGAACAAATTTCAAATGTCAAAATTCCGAAATATTAAAGACCGATTTTCAGTTCGAGCAGCTTGCCACCTTTAGTGTGATAGCCGAGAACAAATAAATCTCATTATCAAAATTTTCAAATTAGCAAATCATCAAATCAAACACCGACATATCATCACT
>JBBSPP010000431.1:0-2993 GCA_038258625.1 Chitinophagales bacterium | reverse complement strand
AGAATCTTCATAATTATTGGAAGAGGCTAAGGTAATTTTTTAGCCCAAGAAAGCATCAGTTTTACGCCTGATTTTCTTCAAAAATGTAGTCTTTTCTTTTCAGTTCAAAATTACGCCCAAGGTAGAGACGGCGTACTTGCTCGTCGGCGGCAAGCTCCTCAGCGCTGCCCGCTCGCAGTATTTCGCCTTGTATCAAAAGGTACGCACGGTCGGTTATCGATAGGGTTTCTTGCACATTATGATCGGTAATGAGCACGCCAATATTTTTATGTTTAAGCTTTACTACTATGCCTTGAATATCTTCTACCGCAATAGGATCAATACCTGCGAAGGGCTCATCGAGCAAAATAAATTTGGGATCCACGGCAAGGGCGCGGGCAATTTCGGTACGGCGGCGTTCGCCACCGCTGAGTACATCGCCCATGTTTTTTCGTACATGTGCTAAACGAAATTCACTGAGCAAACTTTCTAATTTATCCTTTTGTTCTTGCTTGCTAAGGTTGGTAATTTCTAGTACGGCAGCAATATTTTGCTCCACCGTCATTTTTCTAAAAATAGAAGCTTCCTGCGGTAAATAACCAATGCCCAACTGCGCTCGTTTGTACATTGGTAGTTTGGTAATTTCTTTTGTATCTAAAAAAACATGACCGCCATCGGGTTTTATTAGTCCAACTACTTGATAAAATGTGGTAGTTTTTCCAGCACCGTTTGGACCAAGCAATCCTACAATTTCGCCTTGGCTTACTTCTATAGAAATATCATTTACAACTTTTCTGTTTTTGTAAATTTTCACTAAGTTTTCGGCGCGAATAGTTGCTGACATAAGGTTGTAAAGTTGGCAAATTTTTTTTTATAAAAAACGAGCCCGGCTATAATATAATGTGAAGAAAATTTATTGAGAAACAGGAATGCGCTCCAGCCGAATGCCGATGCTCATAATTTCTTGCAAAGGATTTTCGCGCATAATTTGTTTTAGCTTGATGGTATATTTTCCCGCTTGGTCAAACTTTACAACCGAGTTTCCGTTCAGGCTAATTTTGTGTTCATAAATTTCGTCCATACCCTTGCCCGTCCATTGACCGGAAGTTTCGGCGAGAGGGAGTTCTACTTTTTGGCGGGTAACTTTTTGGGTGGGTGTGATCGTTTCTAGGTCAATCCAAATATTAGAAAAATGATAACCGTCTGTGTGCCGCACCATGGCGAACATTAAGTACTGACTAGTCGTATCGTTTATATCAAAAGTAAAACTTTTTTCATCAGCTGTTTTCCAGCTATGATTTTTTATTGATATATTTCTTTCAAACGTATTGGATGGAATGCAACCAATTGAAAAAGATAAAATTATAAAAAATAAAATAGTGCTCAGATTTTTCATTCTATAAAACATTTGCAATTTGCTCTTTGGCTTGTTCCAATTCATCTTTCATGGCCACTACCAATTTTTGTATTTCTACGTGATTGGCTTTGGCGCCCATGGTATTTATTTCCCGCCCTATTTCTTGACATATAAAACCAAGTTTTTTTCCTTTGGCACTATCGTTATTTTTTAGCTGTTCCAAAAAATAGTCGCAGTGATGAGCAAGCCTTGTTTGCTCTTCGCTAATGTCCAATTTTTCGATGTAATAAATTATTTCTTGCTCCAATCTGTTGGTATCAAATTTTTCATCTTCCGCCAATTCTTTCAAGTGCGTTTTTAGTTTTTCTTTTTTTAAGGTGGCGCGTTCTTTTTCTAACGGTTCTACTTCTTTTGCGCCTGCTTGTATGCTTGTAATATTTTGTGTCAATGTTTTTTCTAACATGTTGCCTTCTTTTTTTCGTTCATCATTTACCACATCACAAGCATTTTTGCATAGCTCAATAATCTCTTTTAATTCGTCTTCGGTGAGCGAACTATTACCTGATGTTACCACTTCTGGTAAGGCCAAAATAGTATCCAACGAAAAGTCGGCAGAGAGTTCTAATTCTTTACTAAGATCACGAATTTTGTCTCTATAAAAAACAGCCAACTGTTTATTTATCTCTACAGGTTTGCTATCGCCAAATTGTTTTAAATTAATAATTAATTCTACACTGCCGCGCTCTAGCTTTTGCTTAATGTCTTGCCGCATCTGCGTTTCAATTGATTTGAGCGACTGCGGAATTTTTGCATACACATCAAATTGTTTTCCGTTGAGCGTTTTTATTTCTACGCTGCATTGCAGGTTGCCAATTGTTTTTTCGGCGCTGCCGTAGGCGGTCATGGAGTATAACATAAAATAGATTTCCTGTTTTTAAAGAGTATAAAAGTAAGCTTGAAAAATTGCCACCAAAGTTTTTAGTAAAATAAAAAACCGACTACAATTGCAATCGGTTTTTTATGAATTTATGGGTTAGTAAGCTTGTTAAGCGATACAAGTATAGATGTATTATTTTATTCGTTAGTTTTTTTTAAGATAAAAGTTATTCACAAAAATGGGGATAAGGGTTTTGCGAATTAGCATGACAACTTTTTTTTATGATAAAAAAAATAAACCATCGGTTATATTTGTGAAAATAAATAAAGAACACACTCCTGAATGAAATTTGAAAAACCAATAACCATTGACTGGGTAAAAGATTTTGTAAAGCCGAAAAAAATTATTGGTTCTATAGAAAAAGATATTACAGGAATTAATGAGGTACATAAAATTACGGATGGCGACATCACATTTGTAAACGTAGAAAAGTATTACGAAAAGACTTTTGAAAGCGAAGCAACCATCATACTCATTGACCAAGAAACGGCAGAGCAGAAAGGCAAACTTTTATTTGTGTGTGATGACCCAGCCGGCGAATTTATAAAACTGTCAAAACATTTTCGTCCGTTTGAATCTGCCTCAAAAGCAATTTCTGATTCCGCCACAATTGGCGAGGGTACAATTATCCAGCCAAATGTTTTTGTGGGCAATCATGTAACGATTGGTAAAAACTGTATCATCCATCCGGGCGTTTCTATTTATGATTATTCAATAATT
>JBBSPP010000430.1:0-3000 GCA_038258625.1 Chitinophagales bacterium | reverse complement strand
TATTGATAATCCCGAAATTACCACCGAGGAAATCATGAAGCACATCAAAGCGCCCGATTTCCCTACCGGCGGTACTATTTATGGTATCGAAGGTGTGATACAGGCTTTTGACACTGGCCGTGGTAAAGTAGTAGTGCGCGGTAAGTATAATATTGATGTTGATAAAAAAGGCAAGGAGCAAATCATAATTTATGAATTGCCGTATCAGGTAAATAAAGCAAACTTGCACGCCAAAATTGCCAACCTGGTAAACGAAAAAATAATAGAAGGCGTAAGCGACGTTCGCGACGAGAGTGACCGCAACGGTATGCGCTTGGTTATTGATATGAAGCGCGATGCGATTGCGCAAATTATCATTAATCAATTGTTCAAATTCACCGAGTTACAAAGTAGCTATGGTGTTAATAATGTGGCACTTGTGGGCGGTCGCCCAAAGCAATTGTCTATGAAAGATATGCTGCGCGAGTTTGTAGCATTCAGGTTAGATGTTATCCAACGCCGGGCAAAATATGAGCTCCGAAAAGCCGAGGAACGAGCCCATATTTTGGAAGGTTATTTAATTGCACTCGACAATCTCGATGCAATTATCACTTTAATAAGAAATTCAAAAAATCCCGAGGAGGCAAAAGACGGATTAATCTCAGGTTTTGCCCTTACCGAAATTCAGGCCAAGGCAATTTTGGAAATGCGTTTGCAACGCCTTACCGGCATGGAGCGCGACAAAATAAAAGCCGAGTATGAAGATATTATGGCAAAAATTGCGGGCTTAAAAGAGCTTTTGGCTACAGAAAGTATGCAATACGACGTAATAAAAGCAGAAACCGCTGAAATAAAAGAAAAATTTGGCGATGAGCGACGCACCAATATCGAATTCAGTAGTGGCGATATGAGCATTGAGGATTTGATAGAAGAAGAGCAAGTTTTTATAAGCGTTAGTAATTTGGGCTATATAAAAAGAACATCCGCTACTGATTACCGCGCACAGCGCCGTGGTGGGCGAGGGGCTAGAGGCAGCCGCGCGCGCGAAGAAGATTTTATTGCTGATATTTTTGTGGCTAGCACCCATGCCACGCTATTATTTTTTACCGATAGTGGGCGAGTGCATTGGCTAAAAGTGCATCAAATACCAGAAGGTGATAAAACGGCTAAAGGGCGTGCATTGCAAAATTTATTGCAAATACCCAAGGAAGATAAAGTGCGTACAATCGTTAATATCCGCAATTTTAATGATGAAGAATTTGTAGAAAATCACTTTATCGTACTCTGTACGAAACAAGGGATTATCAAAAAAACAAAGTTGAAAGACTTTAGCCGTCCGCGCCAAAGTGGTGTGAATGCCATTACAATTAATGAAGGCGACCAACTGCTAGATGTAGCCGTAACTGATGGCGATTCATTTATAATGATGGCAAAAAAATCAGGCTTTGCTATTCGTTTCCACGAAGAAAAAGTTCGTCCTACGGGCCGAGGTGCCATTGGCGTTTCGGGCCTAAATGTAAAAGGCGCTGATGAAGAAGTAGTTTCGATGCTAAAAATTTCGCGCAAAGACCAAGAAAACAAAAAAACCATTATGGTGGTGAGCGAAAAGGGTTTAGGCAAACGCACAGATTACGAAGCGTATCGAGTAACAAACCGTGGCGGTAAAGGGGTGAAAACAATAAACGTTACTGCAAAAACTGGCGGACTTGCCGGTATGGTTTTGGTTGATGATACTGATAATTTATTTATCACCTGCGTAAGCGGCGTTACTATTCGTATGAATGTTGCGGATATACGCGAGGCGGGCCGAGCTACCCAAGGAGTAAAACTCATTAATATTGATGAAGGCGATAAAATTGCGGCGATAGCAAAAATTGCAAAAGGTGATGACGAAGTAGAAGTAGAGCTTGATGAAGATGGCAATCCGATAATCCCAGAGGTGGACGATGAAGGAATTGTGGTAGCAAAAAATGTAGATGCCGAAGGAAATCCTATAGCACCTCAAATTGATGATAACAACCCATCGGATGGCACGCCTACAATTAGTGCGCCCCTAGATTTGGATGCGATTGCCAAAATTGCTGATGATGAAATTGCTTTTAACAAAGAAAATCCAGAAGATGCAAGTACTGATTCCGATGACGATGATGTTAACGATTCAGAAAATAACGATTCAGAAACGGACGAAAATGAAGATTAATTTTAATTTAGAATTTCAAAATAAAATATAAAATGAAGAAAGGACTATTAATTCTATTGGCGGCATGTGTAACTTTTGGTGCAGCTGCGCAAAAACTAAATATCCAAAGCGCGCTCAATGCTGTGAAAAATGATGAACTAAATAAGGCGAAAGAGTACATTGATTTGGCCACCACGAACAGCAGCACTGAAAAAGATGGCAAGGCTTGGTTGATTAAAGCTTTTGTATATCAGGCAATTGGTACTGATAAAGAAAAGAATGCTAAAACAGGTGAGTTTATTCCTTTTATTGCCACCATTAATGGATCACAATATATTTTGGATTTGGACAGAGCAAAATCGTTAAGACCATCTACAAAAGATCCGCTTGATGAGGCTATCAAAGCATTAAATCGTCACATATATTTTGAGGATAAACCTAATAACCAAGTGGTTGTTATTGCAGCATATTCTATTGCTCGGTCTGCTTACAACAATGCTGTAGAAGCTTATACCAATAAAAATCCAGATGCGGCATTAGCCAATTTTGAAATTGTGGATTATGCTGCCAATTTAAAAAAAGGAGCCTATTTTCCTACAATACCGTCTGAATTAAACGAATATAAGAATGAAATAAATAAACTTTTATTGAGCAGCAAAAAGTATAAAGCCTACATAGCTTACGAAAAAGATGACAACGAGTTAGCACTATCTTTATTAGAAGAAGCTATAAAATCGAATGTTGCGGACGATAATATGTACTACATGGCAACGCAGATTTATAAAAAAATTCATAATACTGCCAAGTATTCCTCAACATTAAGATTAGGGTTGGTTAAGCAC
>JBBSPP010000429.1:0-3005 GCA_038258625.1 Chitinophagales bacterium | reverse complement strand
TGGGCCCGTACCATTAATGTTTAGCGGTGTAGTTTGGGTTATTGTAGTTTTTAAAACACCATCAAGATAGCCTCTGATTACACCTGCCGTGGAATCATACACAAACGTATTTACATGCGCGCAACCCACAGCACCGCCATTAATATTTACATCAATTAAACCTCCTCTTAGCAACCAATTGTTAGCACCAGCCACACCATTGGTAAAACATCGAAATGATCCAGCCGTATTATCGCCAAAGGCATAAGAAGTTCCCGTGCTGCCAACATTACCTGCCGACCAAAATGAAATAGTCCAGCTTTTTGTGCCAAGAGCAGTATTCCAATTTGTATTTACAAAATCAGTTGTACTTGTAACACCGGTTCCGATTAGGGCTCCACCGCTTTTGCCACCAGGGCCCTGAGTTTGCCCACCTGTTATTGTGGCTGTGGCTGTACCTACAGGAGGGTTTGATGCTAAGTTTGGTACAGAAGCTCCCGCACCATCAAATTTATAATGTAACAATTCTGGCGTGGGCGCCAAATTTGCGATGCTCAATCCTATGTCAATTGGGCCAGCGGCAAATGTGCCAAAGCTTGCACCAAAATTTCCAAAGATTCTTCTATTGACGGCTATACCTCTAAAAATGTTCGTACCATTCGCAGGCAATCCACCGTTGCTCTGTATTTCTATAATCAACGATTTTGTATTGTCATACGTAAAAGGTGTTTGCAACGGAATTGGCAGCCAACCATTGTTGGGCGCGGCTGTAAGCACGGGCAATGTTGTAAAACTCGGCGATGACAATACAGTGGTCAAGCCACTAAGCATGTTAGTATTTGCAAAGGCTGTGGCTGTGCCCACATTTTGTCCCATTTTAATGGAGAAGTTAGTATAAGCTCCAGCCCCCGCAGGCCTGTTTGTTGCACACCGAATCCAGAGTGTATCAATGAGTCCGTTTTGCACGCCCACAATTTCGCCTGGGGCAAAAAGCTGCTGCGATTTTTCAAAAGCTGGATTACCACTGTTGAGCGGCACGGTGTTTGCAATACTTCCCAAGGAAGTTGAAAAGGGAGGGGTTTGGGCTTGGCTTGTTTGTATACAAACAAATGCCAATAATAGTAGGAGTAGTAATTTTTTCATAATGTGATTTTTTAAGTTTTAGAATTAAGATTTATTTACGATGGTCAGTCAATTTTATTTTTTTAGAATATTGCCAAAAGTAAAATGATATGAAATGGCTATTTTCTGAAATTGAGTATTCGGTAGTGATTGATTTAGATTTGGTTCATCTTGTTTGGTTTTTGTATTTTTCTATTAAAAAGTGCAGCTATTTTAAAAGAAAATATTTATTCTTAAACAATTACAAAACTGCGCATTTTTTACCAATTGTACGTCACTGATTTCAGTGAAATTTTTAATTTCTAAAATTATATATTATAAGGAATAGTATTTAAGGTTTTTAAGTTTTATTTACAAGATAACAGTATTTGCGATTTGCAAACTTTACAGCCATTAATTAAACGTCTTATAAGGCTGCATTATAAAGGATATTGTGATCCAAATTTTAAAAAAAAGGCTCGTAACATCATTTATTTTGAACTTGATCTATATCAAATAACCAACTCTATCAGTATAAAAATAGCCTGCGCCGCGCGATTTTTTTTGTCAAATGTGCATGGCAAATAACTGTTGACAATTAATAAAACTGCAGTAAATAAAATAGTGATTATTACCAGCCATACATAACCAATAGTAGCTTGTTTGCGTATACTAGATATATAATATAGGAAAATAAATGCATGCTAATTCTGAAATGAAAATATCTCTGAAGATAAGTTTAAAAACATCTGGAAAGTTGGTTCTATTTTTTAGATAAAAATCAGCGTAAGCGAAAAATTAGTATTTCTAAAAAACACAATTCACGATTCCCCACATATCGTTTGGCATTTGTAAATTACCTTAGCACCCGCAATGAACAAAGTAGAAATTTTACGGCAAAAAAAGAAAGAAGCCCTACAAGGTGGTGGTGAAAAAAGAATAGCATCTCAACATAAAAAGGGTAAACTGACCGCGCGAGAACGAATCGATTTATTGCTAGATAAAAATAGTTTTCAAGAAATTGGCATGCTTGTAACCCACCGCAGTACAGACTTTGGCATGGAAAAAGAAAAATACTATGGCGATGGTGTGGTAACTGGTTATGGAAAAATAAACGACCGATTGATATATGTGTATTCGCAAGATTTCACAATATTTGGCGGCAGCCTCAGCGAAACACACGCAAAAAAAATATGCAAAATAATGGACCTTGCTATGGAAAATGGCGCTCCAATAATTGGGCTCAATGATAGTGGCGGCGCGCGCATACAGGAAGGTGTGGTGAGCCTTGGCGGCTATGCTGATATTTTTTATAAAAATACCCGAGCCAGTGGAGTTATTCCTCAAATATCAGCCATCATGGGGCCGTGCGCAGGTGGCGCCGTTTACAGCCCGGCGATTACCGATTTTATAATGATGGTGGAGCATAGTAGCTATATGTTTGTCACTGGGCCTAATGTAGTAAAAACCGTTACCCACGAAATTGTAACCAGCGAAGAACTTGGCGGTGCCGAAGCGCACGCAAGTAAAAGTGGGGTAACTCATTTTACCGCCAAACATGAAGCAGATTGTATCAAACAATTAAAAAGACTGCTAAGCTACTTGCCTCAAAATTGCGAAGACAAAGCGCCAACGTATGCCTACGAAAAAAGTAATGAGCTACGCAAAAAACTAAATCACATTATACCAGAAAATCCGAATGTACCTTATGATATTAAAGAGGTGATTGAAGAAATTGTGGACGCCAATACGTTTTACGAAGTACATAAAAAATACGCCGAAAATATAGTTGTGGGCTTTGCCCGCATTGCTGGTCGTAGCATTGGATTAGTTGCCAATCAGCCCGCTTTTCTTGCGGGCGTGTTGGATATTGAAAGCAGCAAAAAAGCAGCGCGCTTTGTTCGCTTTTGCGATGCATTTAATAT
>JBBSPP010000428.1:0-3006 GCA_038258625.1 Chitinophagales bacterium | reverse complement strand
TTTCCGTGTCTAATACCTAATTTATCACGCGCAGTTTCTTTGTCATATTTTTTCAAATCAAAATGATTGAAAGGCGGCAATGTGGTGGTAGTGATTTTCTTTTCAGGAAAATGTTTGGTCACCAATTTATTTATATGCTGCGAAAAAGAAATGAAGCGGTCTGCTTTTTTGAGTGTCCATTGCGTAAAAAATTTATCGAAAAAACGACGCTCATGACTTACAAAATTTTCTACTACAAATACAATTTTGGTTTTTGTAAATCGCTGTAACAATCTTACAATCGTGCCATAACACGGCCCGAAAAAAGGCATCCACCATACAAAAATTACCATGTCGGGATTCAGCGATTTTATTTTTTTAAAAGCCTTGTGCCAAGTAATAGGATTGATGGAGTTTATAACTCGGTGTATCTTTTCTGTATGCGGGTAAAAAGGTGTTGAACTTTCATCATACTGCGTTTTGCCAGGAAACAAAAAGTTGGGATACAACGATTTGAAGGTAACCGTATTTACATCAAAACCACCTTCGGTAAGCAGTTTAAAAATACTTGCTTCTACTGTGGCTTGCCCACCGCGGTAGGGATATGCTGGACCAATTATGACTACTTTTTTTTTCTGCATTTTTTAGAAATGTGAAAATAAGAAATTTATGGTTTAAAGAGATTAGAGGTTCTGGTCGATTAAAAAAAATTGCCCCCGCAAAAAGCGGGGCAAGCTATTTGAAATTTGAAACTTTGGATTTTCTACGAATTGGATTACCATCCCCCCCCGCCGCCGCCGCCAAAGCCGCCGCCGCTGAAACCACCGCCACCACTAAAACCGCCACCGCTGCTGCCGCCACCGCTTGATTGGGTAGGCGGAATGCTGGCCGAGCTAATGGTATCATTTATATCCGAAAAATCAAAATCGCGGTAGCCAGTCACATTTGCACCATGATACCAAATGAATGGCATTTGCTGTGCAGCTGCTTCGGGGTTGCTTACTTCAAAATGATGTTGCCAATCGTCGGCACAGTCTAGGGCTATGGCGTAGGGTAGCATTTGCTCAAAATGAGTGAAGGAAAAATCGGGTGGATTTAATATTTTTAAGCGGTCTTCTTCGGTTAGTTTTATGTAATGTTTTAGGCCGGCGATGTCGTCCATTAGTTTGCGGCCTGCTTTTGTAGGGCGCTGAAACCAACGAGAAAACAAATAACCAATAGCTATAAAAAGCCCGACCATCAATAAAATAATACCAAAACTACCACCATATCTGGTAAGGCAAACAATGCCCAAGCCCAAGGAAATAAATGGTACAATCAATGATTTTGCCGTGAGTGCATAGTTGCGAATGATGTTATTTTCGTTATGCTTTGCTTTCAAATTATTCATGAGGGCTGTTTTGGCCGCCGCCATTTTGGGGTTGTATTGTTTGCGTATGACCTCTTGTTTTTTTGTATTGCCAAATATTGTATTGAGAAAGTCTTGCTCTAATGGCTCAATATTAGTTGCTGCATTTGCCAATCTTTTAAACGTATATTTTTGCCTGTTCGTAAACAAAAATTGTTTCTCCACTTCATCTTCTATGCTCATGTTTTTTGTAACACCAAGATTTACCAAGGTACTTACAAAAGCGCGGTGCGAATATTTATAATAATTGTCAATATAAGCACAATCTGCGGGCGAAATACCATTGGGCGCGCTGAACTGTGGAATAATAATTCCTTTGCTCGGGTCGCGGCCATCTTTGCGCCAAAAGAAAAAATTTAATAGCAATGTAAGCAACACGCCACCAATGCCCACTATCCATAGTGAAAATGTTTTTAGCTTAAACATGAGCTTATCCAAAGCCGTGGGATAGGTAAGAAAACCTTTGCCCCACGCGGTAGCAATGGTCATGCCCTCGCGCGGATTCAGTGGGTGGTGGGCCACGAAGCTTACCTGATGATCGCCTTTTATGATGGTAGCATCAGCATCGGTTACGCCGTAAGCGCCTGTGTAAACTGCCGATTGTACATAGTTGGCCGCGCCAGGGTAATGCACCGTGGCGCTGATACTATCTATTTTTACATCCCAACCATTGCCATTTACATTCCATACAAATTCATCAAATTTTTCGTAGAGGTTTAGTACGTGGTCCACCTCGTAGGTGATGGTATAATCATAAACGCCTTCTTGCAAAAAAACATCCGCGCTGCCTACATAAATCCTTTTGCCGTTGCTCATGCTTTCGGTGTGGTAAGATTCTCGCTGACCGTTTTTTTCTACTTTTTTTATATCAAAACCTATGCGATATACACCGCCTTTGAAATCATAACTCGTAGGAATATCACGGTAGATACCGCGCTTAAAAATGTAACCTTCGGCTTTTACTTTTATATGCTCGGTTACTTGTACGCTTCTATTTTTATTTATAATAATATCGGCGTGGTAAGACAATACCTTTTCCTCTGCTTTTGAATAAAAAGCAAAACAGCACAGGCTGAGTATAAAAAAAAGTTTTTTCAACCCGAAATTAAAATTTTACCGTGGGCGCAATGCGCTGTGCGCTGTCTTCAATTTCGTAGTAGGCTTCCTCCTTAAAGTTGAACATGCCGGCTAGAATATTATTGGGGAACACCATCAACTTATCATTATAGGCGCGGGTAGCACCGTTGTAGTAACGGCGGGCGCTGGCAAGCTCGGTTTCCATACTGCTGAGGTCTTGCATTAGTTGTTGGAACTGGATATCGGCTTTTAGGTTGGGGTATGCCTCGGCGGCGGCGCGCAAATTTACTAATGCTTGGGTCACTTTTGCATCGGCGGCGGCGGCATCTTTTACATTGCGCGGGCCACCTTCGGCGCGGTATTGCATTACGCTTTCGAGGGTTTCGGCTTCGTGTTTGGCGTAGCCTTTTACGGTTTCTACGAGGTTGGGTATTAGGTCGAAACGTTTTTTCAAGAATACATCTATGCCGCTAAATGCTTCGCGTACCATGTTGCGCGCTTTTACGAGTCCGTTGTAAATGCTCATGGCAAAAAAGCCAATT
>JBBSPP010000427.1:0-3026 GCA_038258625.1 Chitinophagales bacterium | reverse complement strand
TAACATCTGTATATACGCCATAGCATCTACAGATATTTTTCTCAAATGTATGCTATAAAATAATTGCAAACCAATAGCAGTAGGCGTATAACCCTGTTTATACGGATGTAATCAGATAACACACGCCTATATTCTACTTTTTCATCACCACCTCTTTCAGCCAATCCCGCTCTTTTTCCACCGCCGTTAGTTGCGCTTCTAGCTCGGCTATGCGGGCGGCTTGGGTGGTTTCGGTGTGGGTGGGTGTGCTTATGAGGGTGCTGAAAGCGTCCCAGGGGTTGGCGTTTAGCTTGTTGCCGAGGGCTATTAGGTGTGATACTTTGGGGTCGCCGCGAAGGGCTAGGGCGCGCAGAAAACCGGCATTCTTGCCTAGCCGTATGCTGAGGTTGGCCAAGTTTTCGTTGTTTTTGCCGAGGTGATGCTGTATCCAAACGCTTATTTTTTGCGCTTTTACCTCTTGCTCGTAGTGGGCTAGTTTTTTGCTGCTCATGGCTGGTAGTATAGGGTCAAAGATAGGGTATTTGCATATATTTCCACACCTGTATTGTTAAATAGCATATTGGTGTTGTTTTTTAAACATTTATGTAGTTTTTTTTACTAAAAATATTATTTTATCAACATAGGTATTGTTTTTTTATGTATTGGTGTGGTTTTTTTATATACTAATATATTTTTTAACCATATTAGTATGCTTATTATCTACATTCGGGCTATGTGCAGTGCATTTTTTGCCAAAAAAAAATACCCTTGTGCTATACAAGGGCATTTTTTAGTACTGTGTATTATATAATGTACTAAAACAAATCTAAAATATAGCTGCCCGATTGGGTTGGGCTTAGGTTGAGCAGCCATACGAAGTGGCCGCTGTCGGCTATTTGCTCGTAGGTAAGGTTGAGCGTGGCGCCGCTGGTAATTTCGGTAGGCTCGCCAATGACCTCGCCATCTTCGGTGCGAAAGGTGATTTGGAGGGCGGTGACGCCCGTGTTTTCAATGCGCAGTTCGTTGAGCGCGGCGTATTCAATATCGTCAATTCTTTTTTGCCCGTTGGGGTCTATGGTGCCCACAAAATGGTCGTCGCTGTGGGTGGGCGCATCGTCTATTTTATCGGCGGCTT
Source organism: Chitinophagales bacterium (assembly GCA_038258625.1). Classification (GTDB taxonomy): domain Bacteria; phylum Bacteroidota; class Bacteroidia; order Chitinophagales; family Chitinophagaceae; genus JAGNRR01. The sequence goes on along the minus strand of JBBSPP010000427.1, from coordinate 1,912 downwards.
CGTAGGCGTCAAAAATTATTTTTTCATAAAACTGTAGCATGCCCATGCGGGTGCGCACGGTATCGAGTATGGCGTTTAGCTCGGTAATGCCGCGGGCTACAGCTTTGGTGTAGGCGGTTTTTACGGCGCGCTTGGCTTTGGGCTTGCCTACCAGCACGCCAAACTCGGCCACGTTGGTTTTATGGGCGGTAAACTCGGCGGGCAGGTAGGCCTGCGGAGTGCGTATGTAGAGGGCTTCTATTATGGGCGGGTCGTCGCCTTGGGGCGCCTCGGCCATATCTACAAGGGCTTGGGCGGCTTGTAGTTTTTTGTTGTCGTCTATTTTTTGCAGCTCGCTGCGTTGGTGATCTATGAGGGCTTTTAGCTCCAGATCGTTGGTATCGAGGGCATGGTTTTGCAAATAATGGCACAGCTTTAGGCTGGTTTCTATCACCTCGGCGGCTTCGAGGTTTTTGGCGGTGGTGGTGCCTCGGGTATCGGCGGTGGCCTTGGCATCGTTGGCATTTATCTCGGTGCGCTTGGCGGCTATCTGCTCGTGGAGGCCATCTACTTCTACTACGGCTTCGATGGCGGCTTCGTATTCTTCGTCTTTCAGAATGTCTTCTACGCTTTTGGCGCGGTTCATGTAGGCTCGTTGGTTGTCGTTCATGGTGTTGTTTTTTGTTTGGGTAAATTTAATTTTTTTTTTGAGGATTGGAAATTTATTTTTTTTGGTGGGGGGGGCAATGATTAGATTTTAATGAATCAGTAATAAATGGTCTCACCATTTCGTAATTCACAATGTTTCGCGAAATTGTTTTATTAGAAAAATAATAAGTTAATTCATAATCAAAATCTAGTAAATCACGAGGCGGATTTTGAAACCAAAAATTTATACTTTCTAGATAACCTTCCAACTGTTTTGTGCGACCATTTGCATTATAAATTATTTTCGAATTGGGTAGTAGTGCCGCTATGTAATTAATATCCTCCACTTTTATATCAGCCTCTTCTTTTATATAAAACAAAATAGGAATTTGGCTTGTAGAATCTAAATACAAAAAGTAAGGCGCATTTACTGGGCCAATATTCCTTATAGAATAATAATCAAGGAAGTTTATTATAAATTCTGTACTGTCATTATTGAACGCCTCAAAATGTAGTTTAATTAAAAAACCATAACTTGAATCAGTTAATCCATGAAAAGCTAATGAACAATTTATCTGTTCTATCAGGCAACTTTGAAAAGTAGCGCATTGAAATATTTCGGGCTTATCATTTTCATAAAAAGTATTCCCCTGTGCAAAGCTTTTTGGACTTATCAATACCGCGCAAATAATAATAAAAGATTTAGCTGCTTTGAACATATATTATTTCTGCGCAACATTTCGCTTAGGAATAGCTTAAATAGGGGCGCTTTTGTATTTCAAATATACCTCTCTTCCCTATAATCAACTTCCTTATCCGATAAATCATCTAAATCTGCGGTTCGGACATTTTTTAAAATAAATTTGCCACCGTGCCACTATTAGGACAAATAATAAAACGCTACCTCAAGTTCGAGGACAGCGTAACGCGCCACCCCGCTACGCCGCGCCGCTATCAGCAATTAGAACTGCGACGGCTGTTGCAAAAAGCCAAGCATACCGCGCTGGGTAAGCATTACAATTTTCAGGCTTTGCTAAATGAAAAAGATGTGTACGAGGCTTTTGCAAAAAATGTACCGTTTCATAATTACACATCGATGTATGAAAAATGGTGGCACCGCAGCCATAATGGCGAGGCCGATGTGGCTTGGCCCGGTAAGGTAAAATATTTTGCCCTCAGCAGCGGCACCTCAGAGAGTGCCAGCAAACACATTCCCGTAACGCAGGATATGGTAAAAAGCACCCAGAAAACAGGCTACAAACAGTTTGTGAGTTTGCTGCATTTT
>JBBSPP010000426.1:0-3028 GCA_038258625.1 Chitinophagales bacterium | reverse complement strand
CGGTCAATTACTGTTTGTACATATTGCTGGCCTTCGGTACAGCTTACATCGCCGGTGTAGGGGTGCCGGAGGACATAGCGCGCCTGGAAATTTGTTTTATTGGGCGTGGTTTGAAATTGCAAATCTTGCGGAAAACTTTGTCGATTGTAGCGCAGGTGCAGGCGGGTGAAATGTACATTTTCATCTTGGCTACCGGCTACCCACCACGCACCGGCGCGCTCCATATCGGCAAAGTTTGGCGCGGGGCTTACGCAGGGGTCGCACTTTACAAAATTGCGCGGGCTAATGTCCCAACTATACTCGAGGTACACCGCTTTGCCGCGGTTACACTCCCATCGTTTTTTGAAAACATCAGCATAAAAATTTCCAAAATCATCTTTTATGAAGGTGGGCATATCCATATCGGTGGGCATTTTAATGGTGCGGTAATTAGTGCATTCTACTCGGCCATTTTTTGTGAGGGTATAAATTATTAAATCCTGATCGCCTTTGCCGTTGGCCATTCCTAAGCGGATGGGTAGCATAAATCTGGGCGAATTCATGGTAATTTGTAACGGGCGCAGATCGGTGAAACCGCTATTCTCAAATCTTTCTAAATTTACTTTTGCTACAAAAAATTTCATGTCGCTTTTGATGTAGGGGTCTAGCACTTCGGCGGCATCGGCGGGTATTTTGTAGCCGTTTTGTGTAAGCCATGTTTTGAGTCCGTTGCTCTGTGTGGCGCTGAGTATCAAAATATCATACTCGCCCACGTTGTATCGGGCTTGAATGGTTACGCCTAGGTCGGCGGCAGCTTCATTTTCTCTGCGAAATTCTTTTGCACTTTTCATACGGCCCATTGCGGTAAGTGGCATGGCTTTGTCTTCCAAATCATAATTATTGCAGGGCGCAGGGTCGTAATATTCTACCAAGCGCGGTGCGGAGTAGGCATCTAATTTGTCAAAAATATTACGATCAACCACACGGATATTTTGCTGTTGCAAAACTTGTGGCACGGGTACGACCATGGCAAAGTTTTTTACGCTTCCCTGAAAATCATTACTCATGGTAATGACGGTTTTGTTTCCATCGCGCGCTATGATGACTTGCGATGCTTTGTTGAAAATTTTGGTATCGGCCTTGGCTACATAAAAGCCGCAAAAGGCGTAAGTATCTGCTGCAAAAAAAAGTGTGAGCAGGAAGATGGCGATAGATTTTTTTAATGTTTTCATGATTTTAATGTTTAATTGTTTATCAGTTTATTCGTTCAATTTTAGAGTTCATTTGTTAAGCTGTTGATTATTATTTCCTCGGCGTAAGAATTGGATGTTTTGTGCGGTGTTTTTCCATAAAAATTTTTCAGCAGAAAAAAAATATGTAATGAAAGGCGTGCTAAAAGCCATATAAAATAATGCCCAAAATGGCGAGGAGGGAACGTAGTAAAATTCTTTCAGCACAAAGGCTAGCCCCGCGATGCCCAACGCCCAAAACTTACGTACCGTTTTATGCGCGGGTGTAGAAACCGGGTCGGTAATCATAAAAAAAGTAAAGAGTAAAAAACCGCCGTTGGTAAAACTTTGGGCGAGATGGTCGAGAGGCCATTGGAGGTAAATAATTTGATAGATAAATTGGAGCAGAAAAAAACTACCGAGAAAAATAATGGACAAATCGATGCGATTGACTTTGTAAGTAACGATAAAACCAAGGCAACCAATAAGGAAAAAAAGGATGGCAAGGTTACCCCACTGCCCCGGCGAAATCCATACTTGCTCTGTGAAAATAATGGCGGCAATAATGCCGAAATTGGCAGGATTAATAAAATGTTTACCCTTGAATCTAAAAATAAATTTGCCGCCAATGGCGATGAGGGCAATTAAAATATACCAATACCATTCACTTGCTTGTACTAAAATGCTTAGTCCGAGCGATGTAATGAGAGCGCTTTTTAAAGAGTCAAATTTTAAAGTAAAAAATAATGTAGCAGCGTATTGAAAAGCTAAACACGACGAAATCAGTAAGAAATATTTTAGCAAATCAGCATCCCAACCCAAGGTGAAAATGCCGAGGAATAAAAATGATGAGAGAAAAAGTATTTGATAATCGCGTGCGTCGATTTTTAGATTTATATTTTTTGTAGGTAAGGCAAACGTGTTCATGCCAATTGGATGCACAGCATTTTATAAATCCATAATTTGCAACTAAAAAAGTGCGCAGCCACCGCCACGCACTTACTCTAAAAATTCATAAATGAACTCTATGAACTATCTTAATGACTAGCAATAAATGCTAGCTGAAACAATTTATCATTTTCCAAGCCCGCGTGTTTGCGCGCCTCTTCTTCTTTTATATTTAGGGTGAGTAGCCCGCGGTAGTAGCGGTACATTTTTGAGATGCGGAGCAATTCACTTTTTAGCATTTTGTTGTTTTGCAATTTTCCTTTATGAAAATCTCTGATATTATTTTTTAAATTTTTGGCCTGTTGTAAAAATGATAAGGGCGCAATTTCATCTACTACAAATGTTTTTTCATCTTGCTCGGTAAGGAGGCTAATTTTTATTTTTACGGTAGTAAACACCACCTCTTTTTTGGTTAAATCGATTACGTACAAACTTTTATCATTACTGCCTAGCTTATCGCTAATTTCTAATTGTAGCTCCTCGCCCACCTCGCCCGTAAAGCGCAGCACATCATTAAACTCTTGAAAGGAAAGCAACAAATCAACATTGGTTAGCTCATCATTTATTCTTACAGTGGCCTTTAGGCTTACCAAATCACTATCGTCAAAAATGATTTGCAAAAGGCGCAACGATTGTATTTCTTCCTGCTGTGGTATGAATGTTTGTGTCATAATCTTCGTTTTAATTGTTTATGAATACAAATATTTCAACTTTGGTACGTACTGTATTTACGTAGTTAAAAAACTTTTATTTATATTCGTTTTTTTATTATTAGCATACGTTTTTTTTAAACGGGGTCTTATTTTAATAGACGATTTAAAATCTACATTCGTTAATGATTCAACACTTTTATGACGCTGGACTGACATTTT
>JBBSPP010000425.1:0-3052 GCA_038258625.1 Chitinophagales bacterium | reverse complement strand
TGCGTTAGCTTCGTCATAAGTGTTATTAAAAATTTCTGTCGCAATTATACCGCCCATACCAAAAGAATTATCCAAACTGCCATCAGTATTATAACGAATTAGTAGAAAATCATTATCTAGACTAGTGGGACTTAATTGGCTGCTACCAGCAATTACAATTTTGCCGTCAATTTGAATGGCTACTGCATTTGCGCCATCACCCCCAGTTCTTATATCGGTAAATGCAACACCATCAAAATCAAAACTACTATCCAAGCTACCTGTTGTGTTATATCGTATCACAAGAACTCCAACTACGTTGTTAATTGAAGCGGACCCTACCACTACAATTTTACCATCATTTTGAATGGCCAAAGCACGTGCGTTACTTTGAACTCCTACCAAGGTTTGAACTAAGCCGCTGCCATTAAATGTACTATCAAGTAATCCATTCAGCTGATACCTTGCTACTGTAAAAGCTTGAGTAGTGCCATTCCAAGCCTTTCCGGCCACTAATATTTTACCGTCGGATTGTACTCCTATTGCATTCCACTTACTTTCTCCGTTACCATTAGGAGTTGCCGTATCCACAATGTTTTGTGCCATTCCATTATTACCAAAAGTCGAATCAAGCGTACCATTTGAGTTAAAACGTAAAAGGGTTGTATTGGCATCAAAACTATTAAATTTGGATCCGGCCACTAGAATTTTTCCATCACTTTGCAATTTAATCGCTCTTGCATCAGAAGAATTATAATTTGCTGAATCAACATACATGTTTACAATTCCATTAGAATTAAAGCTTGAATCTAAAGAAATAGTTTGTGCATTAATGTTCAAGGAGCTAAAAAGTAGCGTTAAACCAATGCACACACTTGACCAAGTAATTTTCATTTTAGAAATTTTTTAAGAGCAACAAAAATAGGTAATATTTTGATGGGCTGACTTGGAGAGATAGAAACATCATGGCATAGTTTAATCTTTAGGCAAGTTACCAATCACATGATGCTACAAAGGCAAGAATGGTGCGTTGTTATTAGTCTAAGTTTATTGCTTTATTAGTCTGAAATTTGATAAGGTTTTTGGCTAATGCTAAAAAAAACCTCCCAGAAATAATCTGAGAGGTTTGGAATTTGGAATTTGAAAATTTGGAATTTGCGAGCCTACGCCAACGTAATCCCTTTATCCAAATAAACATCCTGAATGGTATTCAACAATTGGATACCTGTTTTCATATCTTTTTGGAATGCTTTTCGGCCGCTAATTAAACCCATACCACCAGCACGTTTGTTTACCACGGCGGTCATAGTTGCTTCTGATAGGTCAGTTGCACCGGCGCTCGCACCACCAGAATTAATCAAACCAACACGACCCATGTAACAGTTGGCTACTTGGTAACGACAAAGATCAATCGGGTGGTCGGTTGTCAATTTATCATAAACGTCTTTGTGCGTTTTTGCAAACTTGATCGCATTAAAACCACCATTGTTTTCGGGTAATTTTTGTTTGATAATATCTGCTTGGATGGTTACGCCCAAGTGATTTGCCTGCGCCGTAACATCAGCCGAAGCGTGATAGTCAACACCGTCTTTTACAAAATCGCTATTACGCAAGTAGCACCACAAAACTGTAGCCATACCCAATTCGTGAGCATATTCAAATGCTTCGGCCACTTCTTGAATTTGGCGTTCGCTTTCTTCGCTACCAAAATAGATGGTGGCACCCACCGCCGTTGCGCCCATGTTCCAAGCGTCTTTTATATTCCCAAACATAATTTGGTTAAACGTATTGGGGTAGGTGAGTAATTCGTTGTGATTAATTTTTACAATAAACGGAATTTTGTGAGCATACTTACGCGCCACACTTCCTAACACACCATAGGTAGAAGCCACTGCATTACAGCCACCTTCGATGGCCAATTTTACAATATTTTCGGGGTCAAAATAAATTGGATTTGGTGCAAAAGATGCGCCGGCTGTGTGCTCAATTCCTTGGTCAACCGGCAAGATAGAAACGTAGCCAGTATTTTTTAATCGGCCATTGCCTAGTATTTTTTGAATACTATTTAATGTTTGAATGTTTCTGTTTGAATCCATCCAATTTGTTTCGATTGTTTTTTTAGAAGGAACGTACAAATGTTTTTTGTCAATTGTTTTTGACTCGTGCTCAAGATAATATTCGGCTTTGTCGCCCAATAAATCTACAATGTGTTGCTTTGCCATTTATTTTAAAATTTTGGGCGAATTTAGGTTTAAAAAGGAGTATTAGTAGCTTTTTTATTAAAAATTAACCGCTTTTCGTTGAAAATTAGCTCGCACTAATTTTAGGTATTTTCTGATATATTAAATGAACGAGGCTTTTTGGCAACAAAAGTTTTTTATATAAAAAATCCATTTCCATGCCATGCCAATTGAATTCCAACGTAAGCGCGGCGTTTTCCGTTGTAGGGCATTCGGTTTCTGTTCGCTGCGAATAAATTTCCATCATCGGCGCAATAATTGCCACCCTATGCGCGATAACTTCCTCGGTATGCGGGATGATTTCCGCGCTATGCGCAATGATTTCCATCGGCGGAAACCCTTATCAGTCCTATGTTTACCTCAAATTTTGACAATTAGAACGTTTTTTACTACAACATCCTTTTGAATGGTACTTTTCAATTAAACATTGAACATTAAAAATTCAAAATTAATTTAAGCTCCAATCTCCGCCAGCACATTCATCAGTTCCACTTCGGTTTTTACCATTACCTCGCGGGCTTTGCTACCAAGGCTTGGGCCTACAATACCCGCCGCCTCTAGTTGGTCCATAATGCGCCCTGCACGGTTGTAACCCAAATTAAAACGGCGCTGCAACATACTCGTGCTACCACTCTCCGAAGTCACCACAAGGATAGCCGCCTCCCGAAACATATCGTCAAAATTTGTTACATCCATTTTGCCACTGCCTGCCATGCCTTCGCCATCTGCGCCAACATACTCGGGCAGGTCATGCGCGGTGGGGTAGCCGCGTTGGTTACCAATAAATTCTACAATCGCTTCTACCTCGGGGGTATCCACAAATGCGCATTGCA
>JBBSPP010000424.1:0-3058 GCA_038258625.1 Chitinophagales bacterium | reverse complement strand
CAAATCAGCTTGTACGGCATCGGGTATAATAACTTCGCCCTCCACCGGTAAATCAGTGCGGAGTAACATGCGCTTTTTTTCGTCCAACTCATGCTTTACACCTTCCTCATCTATATTATCATACAGCTCATCAATTATATGAAAATTCACTTTGTTTACTTTCAGTTTATTTTCTTTTATTTCCGCCATTTTAAAGAGGAGCGAATATTTTTTAAGCCATTCATCGGGGAGCAATCCGAGAGTGCCATCTTCCAGTTTTACGTAGTTCTGTTTTGCTTGGATTGATTTCTGAATTTCTTTTAAGCTCGCTTTTTCACCGTCAAAATCTAGCTCCACTTCGGTATCAAACCAATCAATATTGGAGGTGATACTGAGCTGGGTTTTAGGTTTTACTTTTTTAAATTTAAACTGCTTCAAATTATCATAACCAAAAAGTTGAATCTTCCACTGCTTCATTTTTTGGAAAAAAGTGTACATCCAATTTTCGCTCAGGGCATACTTAGAATCTAACAAATATGCATTGCCTTGTGCACTTTGGCGCATGCGCGGGTGCAGGCCTTCTATCTGATCCATAAAGGCTTTCTCGGCTACTTTGTCGCGCTGTATCATTACAATTTGCCCGCCTTGTATGCTCGGGAATTGGATTTCCTCGCTGTAGTCTAGCTCGCTTTGGCCGTACAGAAAAATTGGTTTTAGTATAAACATATTGCCGCGCTCATTTAGCAATAATCCCTGCTTGGGCGTCTCGGCTGGCGCGGTAGTTACTAGGCTTTCGTCTAGTTCCATATTTTTGGTGCGGCTGTATGGTAGCACGGCATTTTCCATGTACGCATCCCACTCATCTTTGTTGGTAGGATACTCCGAGAATAGCCGATCGCTACAGTTGGCATCGGTTGCTTTTTGGGGTAAAAAAATTAAATCCTCGGTAAGGAAAAATGCAAAACCCGGATACAAATTTTCTGCTTGCTCAAAATGATTACGACCTATGCCGTACTGAATACTTAATGTGGTTTTGGGTACTTTGCCTTTAAATACATACTTCATTTCTATATCGGCAAATGAGATATTTACTTTTGATAAATTGCTGCTTTTAAATGCTTTTCCTTTTTCTAAAAAGTACAGTGGGGTTTGGTCGCCCACGAGCTCAAACAATTTGTGTAGGCGGGGGAGGGCGTATTCATAAAAAAGTTTTTTGTTTTCGGTGGTCCAATCATCGTCAGTCTTTAGGCTTTCCCATAGGTCTCCGAAGGGCGAATTTTTGGTAATGTATTTATTTATTTCGCTCTCTTGCATTTTTTTTGCGGCGTTGGCCACGGCGCGGTCATCGGGCGCGTAGGGGTTGAGGTCTATATATTTTGAGGTGTCTAGTTTTTCTACTTTGCCCGTCAATTTATTTTCGCTCTTATTTTTTTTGCCGATAATAATATCAATATTAAAATAAGGAAAGACCTGTTGGTTTAGATTGAGTACCACGCCAATAGATTGTGTGAAATCTGCTGGGCTGCTTACTTTTTCTTCGGGTTTTTTAAGATGGTCTGGCAGTACTTTTTCGGCTTGGTTTACTTTTTTTATTGTCTTATCTAGCACCTTCAAAAAAGGCTTACTCTCTTGATAATAAAATTCAAATTTATCAGTGAGATCATCCTCAAGGGAGTAGCCGTATAAGCCGAGCAGCATATTTTTTTGCTTATCCCAATTGCGAATGGTATCAAAATAATTGGCGCCGTAATTATTGAGCAATTGCAAAAACAAGGCTGTTTTGTGCTTGCACAGCGGGTAATGTTTTTCTTCGCAGGTGCAGCTTGTGTTAATAGTATTATCGGCTTTTCGTTTTATTTTTATTTCGTAGGTGGTGCCTTTGTATGGTAGGTCCGCCTCTACCAATTCGTTGGCGGCGGTAAATATTTTTAGCACATTTAGCTTTGCTATTTCGCCTGCTTCAGCAAAATTTTCTTCGGACGTATAAAGGCGTAACAGCTTAAGTTCGATGTTGCGCATTTTCACTACCGTATTTTTTTGGTCGAATGAATTGTCTTTATTATCCAACGAATTGGTGATAATCAGTTCGTTCAGAAAATAGAGCGCGGCGGCTTCGTGGCGGCATACATCACCGGCATTATAAGGGCATTTGCATTTTACCGTCATTTGCTCTTCGTCGGTGTAGCGGCTAATGGTTACGTTAAAATAATTGGCGTAAATATCATTGCGCACCCGGAAGGTAAGTTGCTGAATAACGTCATCATTATGAATGAGGCGAACCCCATCAGAGAGGAAAATTTTTTTGCCTCTGATGACGGCTTCTTCGCTGCCGGTACGGAAAATATGCTTGGTAATATGGGGTAATGACATAGTATGAAAAATGCAGTCGGCAAATTTAACGGAAAGCAAACGCACTAGCTAATTTGTTGATTTGATAATTTCATAATTTGATAATGTTTTAGCATTTCTCGTTATCAAAATATAATTCAGTTTGCGAAAGCGCAGTGAAGAAATTATTTAGCCATATTTTCGCCCTTGTGAAAAAATATGTTTTTTCGATATTAGCCATTTTTATAAATTTTAGTGCTTTTGCGCAGTGCGCCATGTGTACAAAAACGGCCGCAGGTTTGGACGATGGTGCAGCCGAAGGATTGAATAACGGTATTATTTTTTTGGCATTTACACCACTCGCTATTATTTTTTTACTTGGCTTTATATGGTACCGCAAAAACAAACATGAGTTTGTGAGCTAAGCAATTTAATGCTGCACCACTATTTTTTGTCTAACAATTCCCTTTTCAGTTTCTATATTCAAAATGTAAAATCCGTTAGCAATATTAGCAGTATTGAGTTCGTTGCAATTTTCACAGTTGGCTAGTTGTTTTCCTTGTAGGGAGAATAGACTGGCGGAAATTATTTTTGAACCTGGCTGCCGATTTGCTAGTTTGTCTTTTGCGGTGAAGTGGATTTTGTTGTTTGTTGGGTTGGGGTAAATATCTAACTGGTTGTCCAATTTTTTATCTGAAACACTCACTGGCCAAATTGCAAATCGGTTACCAATTTCGCAATTGTTTATTTT
>JBBSPP010000423.1:0-3070 GCA_038258625.1 Chitinophagales bacterium | reverse complement strand
AGTGTCGAGCATGGTTTGGTAGTATTCTCGTTCTTTGCGTAGCGAGGTATTATCTAGGCTTGTCGTCTTCCATTTTTGACTGATTAAAGTTTCTTTATCGGGCTTGCAAGCCGCAAAAAAACATAGCAGCCCGCCAAGAATAACCACTGAAATAGCCTTGTGTGTTGACATTGGTACAAATGTAAATCAGAGTTTTTTCTTACCACACGAATTAGCCGAAATGCTCATCAGGCTCCATAAATATGCAATTCGTGATTAGTTTTTTCATTTAAAAAACTGCCGTTACATTTGCGACCATTTTAATAAAAAAAGAAACACATAACATAATGAGTAAAGAAATTAAAAAGATAGCAGTAGTAGGTGCAGGAACTATGGGTAACGGGATTTGCCACGTATTTGCCCAAACCGGGCATGAGGTAAACTTGGTAGATATTTCACAAGCCGCGCTCGACAAAGCCATAGAAACCATTGGCCAAAACCTAGACCGACAAATAAACAAAGGCGTAATTACCGAGGATGATAAAAAGCAAACCTTGGGTAATATCCATACCTCTACCGACATGGCCTACGCGCTAAAAGATAGAGACATGGTGGTAGAAGCCGCCACAGAAAATATCGAATTTAAAGAAAAAATATTTAGACAGATGGACGAGTGTACGAGCGATGATTGCATCCTCGCTTCCAACACATCGTCGGTAAGTATTACCCGCCTTGGCTCGCACACCGAAAAACCACATAAGGTTATTGGCATGCACTTTATGAACCCCGTGCCTGTAATGAAATTGGTAGAAATTATAAACGGCTACGCCACCAACCTTGAAACTACAAACACCGTTACAGCCTTGGCAGTAAAACTTGGCAAAGTGCCTTGTACGGCAAATGATTACCCTGGGTTTATCAGCAATCGTATTTTGCTACCTATGATAAACGAGGCCATCATTTCACTACAAGAAGGCGTAGCGGGTGTAGAAGAAATTGATACTATTATGAAACTTGGAATGGGCCACCCAATGGGACCGTTGCAATTGGCTGATTTTATTGGCTTGGATACCTGCCTCAGCATTTTGGAGGTAATGACTACGCAAATAGGTAAACAAAAATATGCCCCGGCAACTTTGCTCAAAAACATGGTACAAGCAAAAAGATTAGGCAGAAAATCAGGCGAAGGTTTTTACAAATACACACCCGGATCTAAAGATTTGGTGGTGAGTGATTCGTTTAAAAAGAAAGCATAATTCAACATGTAAATGATAATGCCCTCGACTTATCATCGAGGGCATTTTTATTTTATACCATTCTGATTTTTAAAATAGGCAACTGTTTTAAAAACGTACAGATATAAAATTCTCTGAACCCAACCAAGCCCTGAAAGGGCGAAACCCAAGAAATATAGAAAGACGTCTTTTCTTAATTCAAATTGGGATCAACAGGCAAATTCACTAACGAGTGAAATTCTTCATCCAATGAAAGAATCGCGTTTTTCCAAAGCGTGCTATCATCGGCGGCTAAAATTTGCAGTTGGCTAGCGTCAGAAACTAGCCAACTATTTTTTTGGATTTCTTCGTCTAGCTGTCCTTCGCTCCAACCCGAGTAGCCCAAGAAAAAGCGGATGTCGGTAGCGTTAATTTTTTCTCGATTCAACAGGTTTATGGCTTCCTCAATATCTCCACCAAAGTAAAGACCGTCGGCTACCAACTCACCGCCTAGGTGTACCCCTTTGTTGTGCAAAAAATGGCTGGAATATGTATCAACTTGGACACCCAGAAAAAGTGAAATATCGTTACGCTCAAAATTTTCGATAAAGTAATCGAGCGTTTTATCAATCTTTTTATTTAGCACAAATCCATAGCTGCCATCAGCATTGTTGTGCCCGCACAAGTACACCACGCCCCGCTGAAAATGAGGGTCGGGTAGGAGCGGCTCGGCAATGAGTATGTTGCCCGCGGCGGGTTTGATTCCTGTTTTTATTTTAAATTTAAAGTCCATTGTGTTCGTTATCTCGAAATTAAGCCTTGCCTTTCAAACAATTAAAATAAAACCAAAAAAATCATCAGTCGGGCTTTACATCCTATTTTTGGCCTTCGATAAATGAAAAAACTGTTTCCATTAATTATTACCCTCACCGCCATTTCGATGCTCGGTATCATCTTTGTACAAGTGCAATGGATTACAAGTGCAATAAAGCTAAAACAAGATGAATTTACGCATGATGTCAGCACGGCTTTGATGAATATAAAGGATTCCATCGTCAACCAAAAAGTAACGGTCGTGCCGGTGCTTGAGGATGTCGATCCTACAATGTTAACGCCCGATTATAATTCCTCGCCACCCACGCGTAATGTATATACCCGGGTAGAACTACGCCATTTGATACAAACCGAACTGCGGAACACGAATGTAATGCAAGATTTTGAGTATTGTGTAACCAATGATGCTTTTGCCAAAACGATGGTGAGCACCGGTTTTCGCGAAGAATATTTAACCAATCCTAACATTTTCAGAATCAATATTTCAGGGCTCACCGCGGCCAATTTTGAAACGCTGCATGTATATATTTTACGTCCTGAAAATTATTTTAAAAAGGAACTTTTGTACATGTTGATTGGCGCGTTGCTTTTTACTTGCATCATTATAGCGGCTTTTGTGCTTACGATTCGTACCATGCTTTCGCAACGAAAACTCTCTGAAATAAAAAGTGATTTTATCAATAATATGACGCATGAATTTAAGACGCCAATTGCCACCATTCAGTTAGCAGGCGATGCGCTCAACAATGATAAAGTGCTGAGTGATGTAAAAAATATAAAATACTACACCCAAATTATTAAAGAAGAAAATCGTCGAATGCACAAACAGGTGGAGCGAATTTTGAACGCGGCACAATTAGAGAAAGATGAAATTCGATTGCAACTAAAAGAGATTGATGTGCACGCCGTGATTCATAAAGTAATTGATAATTCTAAGCTACAAGCTGATGAAGCTAACGCGGTGGTGAGTGAAAATTTGCAAGCGAAGCAGCATATAATAATGGCGGACGAAGTTCATTTTTTCAATATCATTTTCAACCTGT
>JBBSPP010000422.1:0-3074 GCA_038258625.1 Chitinophagales bacterium | reverse complement strand
TACGTCCAATCTTATACTTCACTTTCCTTATCAAAACAGCAATTGGTAGACATGAATGTTCCACAATCATTTATACAACACATAGACTTTTACAAGGATAAATTCCCTTCAAATGTCAATTTAATAAGGGACAATTCTCAAACTTTTGATTTTAAAACGCTGAATAAAAAATATGATTTAATATTTATAGATGGCGACCATTCCTACAAAGGGGTATTAAATGATACCAAAAATGTGTACCAACATTTATTAAAGGCAAATGGCATGATTATATGGCATGACTACTCCCACGATACGGAAGATGTGCGAGTGGTAACTTTAAAGGCCATACTAGATGGTATGCCCCAAAGTGAGCATAAAAATTTATATCATATATCCAATACCTTGTTTGCCATTTATACTAAGAAAGAAGTCAAGTCACGATTAATTAGCTTTTTAGAATTGCCGAACAAAGATTTTACTTTTGATATAACAGTGAATAAATTGAATTAGAAAACACCTGCAACTTTTGGATGAGTAACAACAAAATAAAATTTGCCGTAATTGGATGTGGGCACATTGGCAAACGCCACGCCGAAATGATAGTCCGAAATGAAGAAGCAGAATTGGCTGCATTGATAGATGTAAAACCCAAAGATACGCTAGGCATTGAAAGCTATGCGCAGGCACAATTTTTTGGTAGTATAGAAGAATTTTTGGCCAGCGATATTGCCAAAGAAGTAGCAGTGGTCAATATTGCTTCGCCCAATGGGTTCCACTCAGACCAAGCCCTGCTTTGTTTAGACAAAGACAAACATGTGGTAATAGAAAAACCCATGGCCTTGGACAAAAACAATGCCGAAAAAGTAATTTTTAAAGCTTTACAAAAACACAAACAAGTTTTTTGCGTAATGCAAAACCGCTATAGTCCGCCTAGCGAATGGATGAAAGAAATGATGGTGAGTGGCAAACTGGGCAAAATATTTATGGTGCAGCTAAACTGTTATTGGAACCGCGACGACCGATATTACAAAGCCGATAGTTGGCATGGCAGCGCAGCGCTTGACGGCGGCACATTGTTTACCCAGTTCTCGCATTTTATAGATATTATGTATTGGCTGTTTGGTGATATATCAAATGTCCAAGCCCAAATGCGCAATTTTAATCATGCAGGACTTACGCAGCTAAAAGAAGATAGCGGCATGGTACAGTTTGACCTTGAGAATGGCGGAATAGGTTGTATCAATTTTTCGACCTCGGTATGGAATCAAAACCTCGAAAGCTCGCTCACCGTAATTGCCGAGCATGGCAGCATAAAAATTGGCGGACAGTATATGGACAAAGTAGAAGTGTGTAATGTAAAAGACTACGAAATGCCCGAACTAGCCCCTACAAACCCGGGTAACGATTATGGCGCCTACAAAGGCAGCGCGGCAAATCATCATTATGTAATAGATAATGTGGTAGACGTAATTAAAGGCCGCTCGCCCATAGCCGTAAATGCACTTGAAGGATTGAAGGTGGTAGAGATGATCGAACGAATGTATAAAGCTAACAACTAATTGTAGATAATGATTCCTTTTAATAAACCACACCTTACAGGCAAAGAAACCACTTATATACAAGAGGCTGTAGAGTCTGGCAAACTGTCGGGCAATGGAATTTTTACAAAAAAGTGTCAAGAATTTTTTGAGACAACTTATGGATTTAAAAAATGCCTCCTCACCACATCTTGTACCGATGCGCTCGAGATGGCGGCTATCCTTATAAACATTCAGGCGGGGGATGAGGTAATTATTCCTTCTTACACCTTTGTGTCCACCGCCAATGCATTTGTGCTGCGTGGGGCAAAAATCGTGTTTGCCGATAGTGGCAGCGAAAACCCAAACTTAGACGCTACCAAAATAGAAGCACTCATTACACCCCGTACCAAAGCTATTGTACCCGTACATTATGCTGGCATTGCCTGCGATATGGATGCTATAATGGCCATTGCCAATAAGCACAACTTGTTTGTTATCGAAGATGCGGCCCAGGCCATCGATTCTTTTTATAAGGGAAAACCCTTGGGCGGAATTGGTCATCTGTCCACTTTTTCTTTTCACGAAACCAAAAATATTATTTCGGGCGAGGGCGGCATGTTGGCCATCAATGATGATCAATTTGTAAACCGTGCCGAAATTATTTGGGAAAAAGGAACCAACCGTTCGGCATTTTTTCGTGGCGAGGTAGATAAGTATGGATGGGCAGATATTGGTTCTTCTTTTTTACCCTCCGAGGTAGTGTCGGCATTTTTGTACGCGCAGCTAGAGGCCATCAAAGATATTCAGGACCGACGAAAACTACTTTGGCAAACCTATCAAGATGCACTAAGCCCGATGGCGGCAGCGGGCAAAATAGGCATACCGTTTATAAATGATTTTGCTACAAACAATGCACACATGTATTATGTAGTATGCGCTAGCTTGGACGAACGCAGTGGCTTAATAAGTCATTTGCGCGAACATGGTTTTCATGCAGTGTTCCATTATTTATCCTTGCACGCGTCGCCCTATTATACCGCTAAGCATGATGGTAGAGATTTGCCACAAAGTGATTTTTACACCGAGCGCCTAGTGCGCTTGCCCTTATTTTATGATTTGCGTGTGGAGGAAGTAAAAGCAATTTGTGCTTGTATCAGTAATTTTTTGGATGGCAGAAAGTAGTACGTCACTTCATGTTTTCGAAGATGGTTTGGGATTTTATACCAAAAAAATTGTCGGCCACATAAAGGCTTCTGCTACCACGCCGCAAACATTCATCAATTTTACAAAAAATGTTGCGATAGATGTTCCCGATGCACCCGCCCTCCCTTTTCATTCTTCGGGCTTTAAAACGTGGTGGAAAAAACAGCAAAATATAAAGAAGATTTATTTTCATAGGTATTCTGTTACGGCCTACTTTTTTCTAAAATGGTATGTACGAAAACGATTTCCCAAGGCCAAAATTATTTGGGTATTTTGGAGTGGAGAATATTATAATTTGCCGAGCAAAACAAATTTTATTTATGACAAGTACTCGTTGAAATATTTTTTAGAACACCGAGATAAACTCCG
>JBBSPP010000421.1:0-3074 GCA_038258625.1 Chitinophagales bacterium | reverse complement strand
CGGAAAGGTAACCTTCATAATAAACAGCAATGATAAAACGCTAAACATAAAAAAAACAACGGTGAATGTAAACGAAGAAAAAATTACTTTGTGGGGTACGTTTACCAAACTACCCGATAATGTAAAATTCAATCTCACCTTCAAAGCGCCCAATGCAAACTTTGGCAATATTCGTAGTAGCCTGACTGGTTTTTTGGAAAAAAAACTTTCACTTGTAGATGTAGAAAAAGATATTGCGTTAGAAGCTTATCTCGAAGGCAAACTGGCCTACCCCGATACGCCCACGGTGCGCATACTTTGCACTACAAAAGACAATACGCTCACGGCAGATTTTGGCACCTTCACGCACGCCAATTTTAGTTTTGAATATTACAATTATGTAAAAGAAGGGCACGGTCACTCAGACTCTAATTCGATGGTAGCTTTCAAAAAATTTAGCGGCGAGTTTGAAGGCATTCCGTTTCAATCAATAAAATTTAGGTTGGATAATTTGATTACGCCCTATGCTCGCGGAAAAATAAATGCCAACTTTGATGCTACAAAATTAGCGCCACTCGCGGCGGGTACATTTGATTTTACCCGTGGTAGCGTAACGGTAGATGTGACTTACAGCGGCCCATTAAAAGAAGATGACAACCGTAAGCGTAGCTTGGATGGCAAAGTAATATTATCAAACGCCGACCTGACCTACGAGCCAAGAAATCTTGATTTTAAGAATTGTGCTGCTCAGCTATTTTTTGATAATGATGATTTGTATTTTAAAAATATAGAAATTAATCGCTTTAATGATAAAATAAAAATGAACGGCTATGCCAAGCAATTCATGAATTTTTATTTTAAAGATCCTACCAAAGTCAATTTAAATTTTGATGTATCAGCCAACCAATTTACCGTGGCAAATTATCTTGGTTTTATAAACCGGAATGCACGCAGAAGCACATCCACAAGCACCGCAAACAAGCTAGCTAAGGTAAATAAAAACCTAGCCAACTTTACGGATGCTAGCACCATGCATTTGAATTTAGATTTAAAAAACATCACCTACAAGACATTTAGATCGAACCGCGGGCAAGCGGACATATCGTTATTACCCAATGCTATAGCTATTAATAAAGCCAACATTAAGTTTAATAACGGATCAATTGGAGCGGCTGGAAAAATAGAAACGAGTACGGCAAATAAAGATTTTAATTTGGACGCAGATTTGCAAAATGTAGATATTGGGCAGTTGCTTGCCGCCTTTGATAATTTTGGACAGCCCACTCTGAACGCCCGAAATATAATTGGCAAAATAAATTTGGACGCCACCATACGCGGGATTTTGAATAAAGAGGCCGCGCTGATTCCAAATTCGCTCGATGGCAACTTAAAATTTAATGTTGAACGTGGCCTACTCAAAGATTTTGAACCACTAGAAAAACTAGAAAAATATGCACTTAACACTCGTGATTTATCCAACCTAGAAATTAATAAGTTAGATGGAAATTTTAGGGTTCGTGATGGCAAAGTTTATATACCGCCTACGCAAATTAATACGAGTGCTATTACACTTTTTTTGCAAGGTGTGTACGGCATAAAAGATGGTACCCTTTTATCGATGATGATACCGCTACGCAATCCGAAAAAAGATGAAATAAAAAAAGCCGAAGGTGTGGAGGTGGACAAAACAAAAGGAATAAAACTATACCTCGAAGCGCGAGATGGGAAAGATGGGAAAGTGAATATTTCATGGCAGAAAAAAGCGGACAGGCCAAGTTACTCGCAGTAGTGTTTTTTTTGTAAAGCGGTCTTAATTTTTCTTACTCTTCGCCAACAAGGGCGTAGTGTAAATAGCATACGACTCAAACAAATATTCAAGGCGAGCGCTCTCGTTGGTAAAAACTTGTGAGCGGCAGCAAAGGTCAACGGATTTGTCTAACTGCTGATGCGCTTTTACTAAATTGGGCGGCATGGTGAGTGGGTCGTACAAATCAACCAGGCTGCTATTGGGGAATTTGGGCGCGGGCATCTAGCACGGCTTGGGCTTTTTCTTCTATGGCTTTTTTATTTTTTTCCGCTTGGATCTCTTGGCCAGGGGTAGTTGTTGTAAACAATGTCTTTGGAATATCTGTAATCACTTTTTAATCTGCCGCGAGTATATTTCACCCAAGCCGTATGCATTTGGCATGTGAGAACGCCTATACACCTCGAGCATACGGCCTTTCTAGCCCGTATTTTCTTACTGATCGTGTATGCCTCCCTACAGTTCTGCAGCTTTATATTTCGTTCCAACTAAATGTCATAAGTATTGCTTACGAATATAAAATACTACGCTTTGTAAAAACTATAGTCCTTTATAATTTCCTTTTCCTTATCGAGAAAGTGAGCAATGTGTTTTTTTACGCTGTGCTCGTCTAGCGCCGTGAGGCTATAATCAATATCCCAGCAAAGTGTAAAAAGGTCTTGTCGCCCTCCGCCAAATGCACGAATTTGCCGTAGGCAGCGTACTATTTTATCCCAAAAGTTATTCTGTTCGGGGCCATTCAAAGCACGGTTGAATTGAATGTTGAGCATAAATTCATGTTCCATAATAATTATTTTTTATGGGCAAGGTGGAGCAGTAGGGCGTAACGAGTTTGAGTAGTTGATAAAAAATCGATGTATCAATTGCCCACAAATACGCGTAAAAAATAGCGCGCAAAAGCGCAGCCATAAAACAACAATTTAAAAATATTTTTATATAGAAATAATTAAACGCCTTACTCCGTCGCTACAGTTTCCTCAGTTTCATCATGAGCGCGGTCTTCGTTTTTCTCAATTTCTTCAATTTTTGTATCACTAATTAAATAGCTGTACGGAACAAGTGCTTCAACATTTTGAATTATAATATTGATAATTGCCAATATCGGTATAGCCAAAAACATGCCCGATACACCCGCCAATGCACCGCCCGTGATAACCGCCAAGATAGTTGCGAGCGGATTGAGTCGCACTTTGGAACCTACAATTTTGGGTTGTACCAAATTATTTTCAACCAATTGTACGGCCCATATTACACCTATTACGCCAAGCACCGCACTCATACTATCCACACT
>JBBSPP010000420.1:0-3085 GCA_038258625.1 Chitinophagales bacterium | reverse complement strand
TGACGCCACATTTACTATGCGACCATATTTATTAATCACCATATCCTGCAACAACGGGCGTGTTACAGTATAAAAACCACCGAGGCTGATATTCAACACTTCATCCCACTCGGCATCTGGCATCATTACCATGAGGCCATCTTTGCGCACACCGGCATTGTTTACCACTGCGGCAATATATTTTCCTTCGTTGTTCGTTTTCCAATTATCTAAAGCTGCATAAACCTCCTCACGATCGGCAACGTTGAATTTTAATTTTTCAGCACTGCCGCCTGCGTCAATAATTGCTTTTACCGTTTCATCGGCTGCCGCATCGTTGCTTTGGTAATTTACAATTACGTGAATGCCCAAGCCCGAAACCTCTTTGCAAATTGCGGCTCCTATGCCGCGCGACCCGCCTGTTACTAATGCTACCCTCATTATGCAATTTCTACTTTATGAGATTTTAAATAATTTTTTACTGCTAAAATTGTTCTGAACTTAGGCGCATCTTCAACCATTGGTGGCGCAATTTTTTTAATCTCGTTAAAATACTTTTTGGTCACCGTAGATAATTTATCTTCTAAATCTAAAATATCAATAGCTTGTACAATACACATTGCTTGGATAGCCAAGACTTCAAATGTATTTTCAATTACTTTCATAGCAAGCTGCGCCGAGTTGGCGCCCATGCTCACAATGTCCATATTGTCATTATTGTTTGGTATGCTGTGCAAATAATTTGGGTATGAAAGACTTTGATTCTCGGCCGTTGTAGAGGTTGCTGTAAAAATGGTGCCTTGCAAACCGAGGTTTAAACCAAGCTCACCTTTGTTTACGAAGGGAGGCAAAATTTTATTAAGCGCGGGGTTTACCAAAAAGTTTATCTGACGCTCGGCCAACATGCTGAGTTTGGCAATCACGATTTTTAGCTTGTCCATTTCCAAACTCACATAATCTCCATGAAAATTTCCGCCGTGATAGATACTTTCGCGCTCGGCATCAATAATTGGATTGTCGTTTACCGAATTTAATTCTTCCTCCATCAGCTTTTCAGTCTGCGTAATAGTTTCGGCTACCGGCCCCAAAATTTGTGGCACACAACGCAGCGAGTAATACTCTTGAATTTTCTTTTCGAAAAAAGTGTCGGTATGGCTTTTATATAAAACTTCTTCGCGACGCAAAATGTTTTTACTGTCTTTTAAAATAGCACGCATTTTGGCTGCAACTTCAGTTTGCCCTTCATGATGTTTTACATCATTTAAGGCTGCCGAAAAATGATCGTCAAACGTTTGCACCAATTCATTTATCATGCTACTAAAAAGGATGCTCCAGTTCAGTTGCTTTTTTGCATAATGCAAATTGATTTAGCCAGTACCCGTCATACCAGACGTTCCATTGAGAATTCCTAGTCCTTCGCGCACATATATTTTTATGGGGCTGAGATTTTCTTTTTCAAAAACATCTTTTGCCTCGCTAATTACACCATTATAATAAACCTCGCCCTCGCCAATACACGCTAAAGCCAAATGAGCCAGCTGCACCAAATCGCCGCTCGCGCCGACGCCGCCATGCTCGTAAATTACGGGGATAATATTTTTATTTAAAAGTGCTTCTAACAAAACCAACAGCTCGGGGTTGACGCCCGATTTTCCTTGTGCCAAGGAAGTTAAACGTGCCAAGGCAACCGCTCTGCAATGCAACTCGGGCAGTGCCATACCCGCACCGGTGGAGTGGCTGCGAATTATATTGTACTGAAGCTGATCTTGTTTTGCATAGTCAATAAGGAATTTCGCCATAGGGCCAAAACCGGTATTGATACCGTAAATAATTTTATCTTTTGAAAAAACAGTGAGAAAGTCGAAACCTTTTTGCACAGCATCTTTATCAAAAAAAACTATGGCTTTTTCAAAAGCTATATTATCAAATTCGTCAATCTTGAGCCAGTTCATTGGTTAATTTTAGGAATGGCGGCAAATTTATTGTTTTTTATGTGAAAACCGAATTTATGCTGTAGAATTAAGGCAATTGCCTTACAAACAGATTACTTCTTACGCTTGTAATCACCCCGTTTCCAAGCATTAAAAAACTCGGCAAACGCCCTAGGGTTAATAGCTACGCCGCCGCCTGGCATAACCGTTATGCCCCCTGGTGGCTGACCACCCACCCAATACAATCGCTCGGCTGCTGCTTGCTGGTATTGATCTAAATGTTCTGCTCCATCTTTTGGCAATGTAAATGCCATGGCACGGATTGTATTAATTTCGGTATTGCGACGGGCAATTTCCAACTGGTCGGGCGGCAGGTCTAATTTTACAAACGCTCGTTCAAACTCCGCGCGCGACATCATAGGACGTATAAATGTGGTGGGCAGGTAAAACGTATCCTGCGTCATAAGTTGTACAATGGAGTAACTGTTGCCTCTGAGCGTATCTGGCACACGGTACGTTTCTTTTTTAAACCCTGTATAACTAAATTCTAAGGTAGATCCTTTGGGAATAATTAAAGAGAAAACTCCTTTCAATGAACTCACCGTGCCCCTGTCAGATCCCTTTACACGTACGGTAGCATAGGGCAAATACTGCAAACTATCCGAGCTCATCACCACGCCAGTAATTTCCACCATATCGGCAAAACCAAACTGTGCTTTGGCTTGAGACGCGAAGCAAAAAAAGAGGGCTATATAAAGTATTCGTTTTTTCAAAATGTTGCAATAAAATTATTCATTCTAAGTATGTCAGCAAAGAAAAACCCCACAAAGTATTCATGTGGAAATTGTTTCATAAAAAAGATACAAATAGTGTTTTTCCTTTTGGGTGATTGATTTGGGAGTATTCCTTGGGCTAACTTTGCCAATTCAAAAAAAAATATAATGACTGAAACCGATATTTTAAAAGCGTTGAGTAATGTGCAGGAACCCGATTTGGGCAAAGATTTGGTAACGCTGAACATGATTAAGGATATAAAAATTGAGGGAAATGAAGTTTCTTTTACTATAATACTTACCACGCCGGCCTGCCCTATGAAAGAGCACATGAGCAATGCGTGCAAAAATGCAGTAAAAATAATGGTGAACAAAGAAGCTCAGGTAACTGTAAATTTTACC
>JBBSPP010000419.1:0-3094 GCA_038258625.1 Chitinophagales bacterium | reverse complement strand
ATACTGTACAATGCGCAGCTCGGCATCACAGCCTCCATCAAACATACTGCCAGGGCAATTGTAAATAGCAATCCCATTGCCCGTGCCTACCCATATTGCGCCATCGTTATCTTTGGCAATGCAGTTTATATTATTCGTAGGCAAGTTGCCCGCGCCCACACCTTGCGTAAGCAGCCGTGCCTGATCATCGGTTTTATTATCTAGCGTGCCATTATCATTAAAAACAAATAGGCCAATATTCCTTGGTGCCACCAGCCATTTTTGCCCATTATCATCTATCACTATTTGCGAGGCTGTTTTTTCGGAAGTGCCAGGGGCAAAAGGCATGGTGTATGCCTGCCAAGTACCATCGGCTTTTTTTACAACTAGCGGTGCTGAAGATCCATAGTTGGACATCCACAAATTATTATCTTCATCAAATAATAAATCCACAATTCTAAAAACACTGGCGCCACCCAATGGTTCAAAAAAACCATTATTTTTATATGCTGTCACCGTCAAATCTGGTTTAATCTCCATCAGGCCACCGCCAAAAGATGCCCCGTATAAATACTGATTGCGCGGATCAATGGCTACATCCAATATATCCAGAATGGTATCCATGGCTGGTACGTTCACATATTGGTTATACACTTTCCACGAGTTAAAATCATAGCGCGAAATACCATCTCTACTAAAATTATAAATCCAGTTACTTTGGCCACCACCGCTTATATACAGCTCATTATTTTCAATAGATAAATTATATGCGGAGTTGGAGTACGGCCCTTCGGGGTGAAATGCATTGCGCTCGTAAATACCAAACACTTCGTGGAGGCCAGTCCATCCGTCGGCCGTAAAAAATGTTGTACCTCGTTCGCTCACATCTAGGGCATTCATAAAGCCATATTTTTCTTTATAATTACCGGCCATATCTACAGTATGAATTTCGCGAGATGTATTACCATTCTCTATAAAGTAAACTTGGTTGGCACCTTTTACAATATTAATAATTGGCTCGATGGTATTGAGTATGGTATCCCAATTGGCTAATGATGCCGTGTTGCTGTACAACATTAAATTACCTACCGCGGCAAAAATATAATCGGTGGGGTGGCTAATGAGATGATCAATTTTTTGCGAAGCATCAACCGTCCATTGCGTAAAATCTTGCAATACGGGCAGATTTTGATCAGCGGTGTAAAGACCCAAATCTGATGCCACCAAAAAATTTCCTTTGTACAGTGTAAATGATTTTATGCGTGCTATTTGGCTACCCGTTTGCAATACATAAGTTTCTTTTACCTCGCGCCGGCTAGGGTTGAGCACCACCACGCCAAAATCGGTACTTAAATAAGCGAGTGAATTATAAAAAAAAACGTCGTTAATATTTTTACTTCCGCTTACGTTCAAATTTTTTATGTCGGATATATTTATAAAATTATTGTCCTCCAACACATCTATATTGCCGTTGTCATAAATTATGAGTAGGTAATTTTCTACTTTATTATACCGCACCATTTTGATACCCACATCACTTAGGCCATTTACTTTAGAAAAAAGATCGTACGAATTTTCTTTGGTTGAAAAACGGTACAAATTTTGGTTGGCTACATATACATAATCGGTGCCATCATAGGCTACACTGCGCGCCGTCTGATACGAAAAATGCGAGGTCCACCGGCCAATAGGAGCATCTTGGGCCTGTAATCCTACGGTAAAAAATAAAAATGAAAGCAACAAAGCGTATTTCATAAGCATATCAAAACTAACGAAAAAAAGAACGCGGTAGTATGTAGCACGCAGAATTTTACGTGGCTGTGTATATTTGCCCGCAATGTGGGAGAAGTTAGCTGATTTTATTATTCGATATAGATTGTGGGTGTTGTTGGTTTTGCTGGGCATTACGGTGTTCATGGGCTATAAAGCATCACAGGCCACCATGAGTTATGAATTTAATAATGCCATACCAACCTCTAGCCAAAAGTATAAAGATTATCAAAAATTCAAAGAGCAGTTTGGGCAAGATGGCACCATGCTGGTTGTAGGTTTTCAAAAAGATAATTTTTTTGACCCTACATTCTTTAGCCAATTTGAACAATGGAGTAATGAAATAAAAACAATTGATGGTGTAGAAAATATATTAAGTATTGCCGATGCCGTAAATATAAAAAAAATAGATAGTGGTGGTAATACAACCCTACAATCGTATCGCATTTTTGAAAATGGCGTGAGCGAAGAAAAAAAGAATACGTTTTTAAATTTGCCATTTTACAATGGGCTGCTTTATAATGCCCACAGCAAATCGTACCTCACCGCAATTTACCTAAGCCCTACTTTAATTAATTCGCCGCAGCGCATAGCCCTCGTAAACCGGATAGAAATAGCGAGTGAAAAATTTGCAGCCAAGAGTCACACCGAGCTTCATTATTCTGGCTTGCCCTTCATCCGTACCCGATTTGCCGAGGCAGTAAAAAAGGAAATGAAACTCATCCTTATCATTTCGCTCGTATTTACATCGCTCATTTTGTTGCTCTTTTTCCGCTCCATAATTACGGTAGTTTACTCGATGCTCGTGGTGATAATGGGCGTGATATGGAGCGTGGCCATACTCGTAATGTGTGGTTATCAAATTACGCTACTCACCGCATTACTGCCGCCGCTGATTGTAGTAATTGGCCTGCCCAATTGTATTTATTTTTTAAATAAATACCACAGCGAATTTGCCGTAACGGGCGAAAAAATAAGTGCCATTCGCCGCATGGTGGCGCGCATGGGGATAGTTACGTTGTTTACCAATCTTACTACTATGATTGGCTTTGGGGTATTTTATTTTACCTACTCCAAAATTCTAAAGGAGTTTGGCCTTGTAGCCGGCCTCAGCATTTTAGCTGTGTTTATTATTTCATTATTTGCGTTGCCGGCCGTTTTTTCTTACCTCAAAGAACCCAAAACGAGGCATACAAAATACTTGGACAATAAATTAATAACTCGGTTGCTTCAACAGTTAGAAGGGTGGAGTTTTAATCATAAAAAAACGATGAGCATTGTGGCCATAATTATAGTATTGGTTTCGGTAGTGGGCTTGTTGCGGTTGGAGCAGGTGGGGCATATT
>JBBSPP010000418.1:0-3098 GCA_038258625.1 Chitinophagales bacterium | reverse complement strand
GTATATGATGGTAGCTGGAACAAAATTTTGGGCATCATTCATTGCAAAGATTTGCTGCCATTCACGCACCAAGAAAAACTAGATTGGAACCAATACATTCGGCCTATTGTATATGTGCAGCCTACCGATTTGGCACAGAAAGTTCTTCGCATTTTTCAGCATAGCAAAAACCACATGGCCATTGTAAAAGATGACCTAGGCAAAATTGTAGGCATTTTAACGCTAGAAGATATTACCGAAGAAATTATTGGCGAGATTGATGATGAGTAGGTTTTTTGATAGAGAATTGATGATAAAAAATTGACCATTGGTTCCGGCCTTATTTCAATTCATTTTGGGCAAAAAAATACCCGCCAATGGAGCGGGTATTTTAGTCTAAACTATACTTATGAAAACTTTTTTACACAGTATCCTTCTCTACCAGGCGGAAACCGTTGCCATGGATGTTTACAATCTCCACGCCATCGTCTTCGCGCAGGTATTTGCGCAGCTTGGCAATATATACATCCATACTGCGGCCGTTAAAATACGTATCACTACCCCAAATTCTTTTTAGCGCATGCTCGCGGGGCATAAGGTCGTTTTTAAATTCGCATAGCATACGGAGTAGGTCATTTTCTTTTGGCGAAAGATTGAACATCGTATCGCCAATTTTTAATTCGCGCAGCTTGCTATTAAAATGGAACTTGCCAAAATCAAACTCTACATTTTCATTCTGCTCGGCTTGTTGCTCGGTGTTTCTTTTTATAATCGCCATTATTTTGTGTAGCAGTACATCGCTATCAAATGGTTTCAAAATGTAATCATCCGCGCCCAATTTGTAGCCGTGCAAAATATCTTCTTTCATATTTTTGGCAGTAAGGAAAAACAACGGAACGTCCGGGTCGATGTTTCGTATTTCTTCGCCTAGCGAAAATCCATCCAAATTCGGCATCATTACATCAAGTATGCACAGGTCAAATTTTTCGCGGCGAAAAGCGGCCAATCCTAGTATGCCATCGCGGGCTAGCTCTACCACATAATCGTTGAGCTCTAAATAATTTTTTAATACTTTACCAAAGTTGGTATCGTCTTCTACCAATAATATTTTTGATTTTACCTGTTCCATAATTGTGTTGTTTGCTACCAAAAATAGCCTCACAAGATAGGCCATCAGGGCAATTGCCGTGTAAGATTATGTTAAAGAACGGAGTAGGAAACGGTAAGTAGTAGGTACTAAGTTGCTGACCACAAATTATTTTTACCAACTTAGTACGCATAAAATGGGCCTGTTCGCCGTGCGCCATTTCAATTTTTTTTATTACTTAGTAGCTGGCAAATGCCTCGGCGATTTTTCTTTTTCCGTATTTATTTACATCATAAATAATTTAATTTTTAAAAAGAATAGAAGAAGCATCACCTCTCGCCAAATGAAAACAAAATGCAACCGTAAGGCGCTGTGCATACTTAGTACCAAAAAATAACTATTATTGCATTACACAAACAAAAAATAAATAGAGATACATTTTTATGGCAGACAGTTTTGGAAAAAAAGACAGAGAAAAGAAAAAGCAACAAAAAAAGAAAGAGAAAGCCGAGCGCAAAGAGCAACGCCAATCTGAAGAAAGTACGGGCACCCCATTTGCATACATAAATGCCGACGGCTTTATGCAAGATACCCCGCCAGACCCCGACGAGAAATTTGTAGTAAACGCCGAAGACCTCGTACTAGGCATTCCTAAAAAAGAGGACATCGAAGAAGATCCAATTCGCTTAGGCACGGTCAACTTTTTCAACCACGACAAAGGCTTCGGATTTATAGTGGATAGTGGCAACCGTGAAAGCATCTTTGTACACATGGAAGGCTGTATTGACGATATTAATGATAATAATAAAGTAGTATTTGAAGTAAAAAAAGGCCCCAAAGGCCCCATGGCTTTCAACGTACAGCTAAAAGATAACTACGACAAAAAAATGCTTGATGCAAAAGCCAAAGCTGACGCCGCCAAAAAAGCTGCCGAAGATGCAGGTGAGGTTGACGAAACCGATGAAGGTGCAGATAAGAACGAAAACGATGATAAGTCGGAAGATTAAAGCTTCATTTAATTAAAAAAGAAAAACCTCAATGGGCTGTTGCTTGTTGAGGTTTTTTGTTTTCGGAAGAGCTTAAAGAATGTTACCGCAAAAGAATAACCTCGCCTTTCAAAAACACATCATTCTTTTTATTACGGCATTTTAATTTACATTGAAAAAAATATGTGCCAATATCGGAGGTGATTCCACCAATTGTACCGTCCCAACCAACCTTAATATTGGAAGTGCTAAATACACGCGCGCCCCATCGGTTATAGACCGACAGTTGGTAAGCTTCTACATCCGCCGCTGGACTAATAGCGCGGAAGATATCGTTTTTGTCATCGCCATTTGGAGTGAATGCATTGGGGAAATAACAGTCGCAGCAATACAACTGTGACACCCGCATAATAGAATCTACCGCGCACCCCCGCGCATCCACCACCGATAGTCTGTACTCGCCCGCCGATAAATTGGTTTGATGCAAATCAGTACTGCTAGTATGATACCACAGATATTCGTACGGAAACCAACCTCCGGTAATAGCGGCATCCACTTCGCCGCCATTATCTTGGTAGCAGGGCACGGCTTCTATTTTTCGGGGCATTTCCAAGGGCGCAGGCGGTCCGGGAACAATAATATCTTCTTTGTGAATGCAGTTGTTGGAGTCTTTTACCCAAATAGTATTGGCGCCTATGTGCAGGCCAGTGATGGTATTTTTTGAATCATAGTTTGTGCCATCTTGGCTCCATAAGTAGGGCGGTGTACCATCAGCCGCCATCAGGGTTACATCACCCGTTTTTTGCTGATAGCATATTAAGGTATCAATAGCGCTTAAGCTTACATCAATGGCTTTTGGTGGGTCAAAAGTTATCGTTGTATCGCCAAGGCACGAGTTTGCATCGCGTATATAAATTGTGTAAGTACCCGCCGAAAAATTAGTAATCAGCGCCACGCCCGAAAAATTGATACCATCAAAAGAGTAGGCTCTATGACGTTTAAAGTGGGAGGGTTAAATTTGCGTTATGCAAAACGCCACTGAAATT
>JBBSPP010000417.1:0-3100 GCA_038258625.1 Chitinophagales bacterium | reverse complement strand
CGGGCATTCGTTTGCCTAGTTTCTTATATTCATTAAAATGCGAGGCACTCACTTTGTGCTTGTGCCAATGCATCCCGGTTGAAGTTTTATCATACTGCTGCATGCGATACATTCCTACATTTCTGATGCCGCTCGTTGGTTCTTTGGTATGAATGACGGGCAAGGTAATATATCGTCCACCATCTTTGGGCCAACATAGCATAATGGGCAATTTATCCAAATCAGGTTGCTCCATAATTACTTCCTGACAAGCACCTTTCCCGCTCACTACTTTGGGCATCCAACTTGCAAACTGGGCAAGCTTTGGCAGCATGGCCAGCTTTGCCAAAATGCCATCTTTGGGTGCCGTCATCATTTTAAACAAATTTTCTATTTCATCTTTTAGTGAATCTAGCGTATCAACTTTTAGTGCTAAGCACATCCGTTTTTCGCTGCCCATGCTATTAATAAGTATCGGGAAATCGGTACCCGTATTTTCAAAAAGAATGGCTTTGTTATTATGCGATTTTGAAATTCTGTCAACCACTTCGGTAATTTCTAGGTTTGGGTCAACGAATTCTTTTACCCGAATTAATTCCCCTTCACTTTCTAATAAATCTATAAACTCCTGCAAATGTTTGAATGCCATTGGGCAAAGTTAGGCTTCAAATTTATAAGCCTTTGAAAAGATGGTTTGCAAACCAATAAGATTTTGCAAATAATATTGGTTTCATTCGTAATTTTTTGAAAGTTTAGGGTACAATACAATAATACACGCAGAGTGCCGTTATTTACTCATGCCCAAACGAATTGCCTTGTCCAACACCTTTGTAATTACTGTACTGCTTTCTACTTTTAGCGTCGTCTTTCTTTTGGTGTATATTGACGAAGGGTATTATGATTTCCGTTGGATGAAAAATAGTGGCAATTGGGTGGTATTTTTTATTTATTGGATGGTGTTGTTTTGGTTAATTATTGGAGTAGCAATTGGATTAAGACTATTAAAAAAAAATTCGAACGGGTCAAACTAAAATGCTAAGGGACATCCATTTTCTGTCTTCTGCTGGGCCGCGGGATATTATATAGTTCGCTAGTTGTGCTTATTTTTCATTTTTTACCATTTCAAACATTATGTTGATGGTTTTTTTTTACATATTCTTATACGTCTTTTAGTTGGGCAAATAAAGCATTGATAAATAAAAAACAGAAGTAATAGAAAGCATATCTTCATACCAAAAAATTACACTAAGTGGAATGATAAAAAACTATTTTGAAAAGGCGAACGTATATATTTGTACTCCAAATATTCAAATGCGTTTATTCTTTATTATCATCGTTCTATTTTTGCCTACCATCAGCAGTAGCGCGCAAGAAAACCTCAGCGCTGAACGGCTCAATATTTACAACAATGCTGAGCTGATGACCAAGGGGCGATGGCAGGTAGAGTCCGGCCTGCAGTTTTCCAGTACCAGTATTACTTTTTATAACCGTTATGACTTACAATCGCCCACCATACTGCAACGCTACGGCGTTAGTAATAGAGTGGAGCTGCGGTTACGCACGTCCGTACTCTCTAATTTTGCCATCAACAAAGGCGCTGTTACCACCAACTATAATCTAAGCGGACTGCAAGCCCCAGAGCTTGGCGCTAAAATAAATCTACTACAACAAAAAAAATTCATTCCTCAAGTATCGATATTGGCACAAGCTAGTTTTTCGCCCTTGGCTTCGCAAATTTATAGAAGCAACCAAATATCGCCAACCATACGTGTGCTGATGGCGCACACACTTGCTGATAAGCTTACCGTTGGTTATAATGTAGGCGCGCAGTACAATGCTCGTTTTTATTATACCTACGATTTTTATGCTCAAAAAAAATGGGGTAAGCAAGTGCTAACAAATTTGGAGTACTCTGGTACTTGGACAAAACCTAATGAGATGCGCGACAATTTTAACCAATTCGTGTATGGATCGGTAGGTTATTACATCGACCCTAATGTACTGTGCGATGTAGGTATAGGATCGGGGATAAAAAATTCACCCGACTATTTTTTCAGGTTTGGTGTTTCTTTTGGGCTAAAAAAATAGTCAACTTACTTCTCAATAGTAGGTTTTGGTTTGTCAAACCAAGCCAGCAAAATTGGTAGTAATGTAAGATTAGCAATCATGGCCCAAATCAACGTCATGGAGGTGAGTAAACCCAAAAACCGTGTGCCATCAAATTGCGAAGCAAGGAACACAACAAAGCCCGCCGCCAAAATAAAAGAGGTAAACAAAATGCTGATGCCCGTTTCTTGAATTGTATGGCGTACTGTTTGCGAAACATCATAATTAAAACGCGGTAAATCTTGCCTATAATTTACAATAAACCGAATGGTAACATCTATAGCAATGCCGAGCGCAATGCTAAAAACTAACACCGTAGAAGGTTTTAGCGGAATGGAAAACCAGCCCATAATGCCCGCCGTCATAAGCAAGGGCACCGCATTTACCACGAGCGCTATCATCACCGTGCGCCATGATTTGAATAGGAAAAACATACAAATAAAAATCATACCCAAGGCAAGCAACAAACTATCACGAAGGCTATTGATGATAAACCGGCTACCCTCCAAAAACACTACACTCGTACCAGTAAAGGATACATCATATTTCTCAGGGTCAAAAATTTCATCGGCATCCTTCCGCACTTTTGCTAGCAAGGTAGGCAGTTTTTTGGAGCCTACATCGGCAATGTTTATGCTGATGCGCGCCAAGCGTTTATCCTTATCTACAAATGATTTTATGAGTGCGCCCATTTCACTTTGGTCGCTACCATCGGTGTTCATTTGTAAGTAGGGCGCTATGAACGACACGTCGTACATATTGGGCACGGCATAGTTAAGGCTGTCGCCATCGTAGTAGGCTTGCTTGGCAAATTTTAGCATCTCGATGTAAGAAAGCGGCTTGCCAAATTCAGGAATTTTTTGTAACGAATTTACCAATGCATCTATTTTACTGATAGCGCTTAGGCTCGTAATTTTATTTTTCTTTTTGGCATCTACCAAAATTTCTAAGGGCATGATGCCCGTGAATTGATTTTCAAAAAAACGAAGGTCTTTATAAATTTTATTTTCCTTGG
>JBBSPP010000416.1:0-3113 GCA_038258625.1 Chitinophagales bacterium | reverse complement strand
AATATCAAAAAAGTAGCCTTATCCCAAGCTATGGTGAATCCTACAACATGACCGATAAAAATCAAGATGAACGATTGGAGCAATTGATGCGCGAGTTTTCGGGTGAAATCCCTGTGATGGATCGTGTGGAAGAAACAGAAATAGGCCATGAAGAATTGTACGACAGCCAATCAAGGGCGGCGCAAAATATAGAAATTTTGAAAGAACAAATTCTCGAATTGCAAGAAGAAATGACGCTGCAACGAGAGACCAATACACAAAAAAATAATACTTCTGAACTGACCGCCTTGCAAGCAATGTATGCTAGCCACGCAGGAAAAATTGAAGATTTGCAGCAGCAGCAAGAATTGTTAACAACCGTTGCGGCTAGTCGATCAGATAAAAAACAGTCAGGATTTGGCAAGTGGGGTTGGGTATTTTTGAGTAGTAATGTATTACTTTGGTCTGTGTTAACTTGGTTTTTATGGGCTCATTATCGAGGTGATTTTGCCAATAATTTTTTTGATAAAAATTCCCTCGTCAAAGAAAATGATTACAGTGGAATGACGCCCTTAGAAGATGAAGAAACGGCTTCTGGAGATTCGCAAAATGACAGTGAATTGAATGAGACAGAATCATCGAATGGTGCGGATATACTAAATGCCGATAATCAAAGAAGTGCGAATCAATTGACCAATTCGGCATCTATTACTCAGGCTAATGCCGATGCAGAAATGCTCAATAATAAACCGGCTAATCAAAATATAACTAGCACAAGCAATTATGCGCAAGACAAATACGAGGGGCTTACGCAAGCACAGATTTACTATAAAAAGTTAAGCGAGGAGAAAAACCAACGTGCTGAAAATAAAGCAACACGCATTGCGAAGTCTCGCGAACTCGATAGTAAAAATCGTTTTCAAAATAATCAAACCAACGGTGAGAATAAGGATAAAACATCCGAAAATCCGCCGGTGCGCTTTGGCGATTAATTAGCCAATTTTTATAAACTGAATATTCTCTATTTGTTTGTCAAACGATGCACGAAGGCGCTCTTCGTGCGTATCGGTTACGAATACTTGCGTGTCTAGCTGGGTAATTAAATCCACCAAAAATTGCGACCGTTTAGCATCTAGTTTTTCAAAAATATCATCGAGCATGAGCAGGGGTTTTTTATTTAGCGCATGTTGTAAGAGCGTGTATTCTGCTAGTTTTATGGCAAATAAAAAACTCTTTTTTTGGCCCTGCGATGCATGCTGCTTCATAGGGAAATCATCAATTGAAAAAACTAATCCGTCTTTGTGTATGCCTACGTTTGACCGTTGGGTGTAGTAATCTTTTTCGGCGTATTGTTCCAGCAGGTTGTACAATGTCCCTTCGGCTAATTGGCTGCGGTAAGTAATGTGAATTTGTTCTTCTGATTGTGAAATCCTACGATAGAAATCCTGTGCTAAAGGCAATAATTCTTCAATCAAATCTTGTCGCATATTGTAAATGAATGCACCGTGCTCGTTTAGTTTTAGTTTATAATGCTCGTGTACTTTTTCATCAATCCCAATGCGTTTTGCAGATTTTAAAAGTGCATTTCGTTGGGCTAAATATTTATTGTACTGAATAAGATGTTGCAGATACGCGCTACTTTTTTGCGACAATAAAATATCCATAAACCGCCGCCGCACATCGCTATGGCCATTGATCAAAATAGTATCATCTGGCGATATAATTACAGCAGGAAACTTGCCAATGTGGGCCGAGTTTTTTTCGTAGAGATTGCCTTCGTAGCTAATTTCTTTTTTGTTATTTTCTCGGATTATACAATCTACTTGGCGGTTATCAAACGTACCTTTTGCATACATGCCCACCGTGCCTTGCTGTATAACCTGATGATCGAAAGATGAAAAATAACTTTTGGTGAAACACAAATAGTAAATAGCATCTAGCAAATTTGTTTTGCCTACACCATTTGCGCCATGGAAACAGCAGATTTTTTTATCAAAAACAAACTCAGTGTCAGCGTAATTTTTGAAATGATATAGGGAAATTTTTTGCAGCAAAACGGTCTGCTAAATTAGTTTTGGGCAATTGGTTTTACACCAACTGTGCTATCTATTTTTTTCCTGAGTAAAAATAAAATAATGCCCACGGCAACTATGCCCAACCCAATAATTTCGGCTTGGCTCATACCATTGCTATACTCAGCATTTACTCGAATACGCTCTATGAAAAAACGTTCAATCCCATTCAAAATTAAATACACGCTGAACATGGTGAGTGGTACTTTCCAACTTCGGCGGCGTAGCCACAGGATAGAAAATATGAGCACACTCGCCAAAAATTCGTAGAGCGGGGTAGGAAACACCGGTGATGCAAGCTGCCGATTATAAGGCGCCGGTTGGCCCGGCATCACCACGCCTTCGCGCGCTACATTGTTGGGGTACGTATAAGCCTGAAACCAAACTGGCAACACCGAAGAGTGAAAATACACGTTCGGTACTTTTTTATATTCTTTTTGCATGCGTGCAAAATGCTCAGGATTATTTGCTACTATTTGGTCAAATTCACCTTTTTGAGCTGATACTACTTTTTGATCTTCATTGAGCTTGAAGGCGCTATTATAAACGCCCCAATCACCATCCCCAGCTACCATACAGCCTAGGCGGCCAATGCCATAAGCCAAAATTAACCCGGGCGCAGCGGCATCACATAAATGACGAAAATCTATTTTATATTTTTTGGCGTAAAAATAAAAAGCAATCACCGCCACAATTAAGCCACCATAAAAAGTAAGTCCCATGCTGGAAAAAAGACTGCCAAACGGGTCGGTGGTGAATTGGTCCCAATCCTCGAAGGTGTTGAATAATTTGGCACCGCCAAAGCCACTCACGGCCGCCAATACTGCCATATCGCCCACGCGCGTGCTAGGGTATGTTTTTACTTTTTTGGTAACTGGCTCGGCTTTATTTTTTTTATGATTATAATACTGACTGCCCACGGCAAGTGCGGCAAATAAAATACCTGCCAACAAATTACCCTGTGCTGAAAATATATAACTCAACGGATCGCGGGTAGAAATATCTAAATCTACCACCATGCCTACAAACTTGAAGCCAACCAAAAATGCCACAATACCGGTT
>JBBSPP010000415.1:0-3122 GCA_038258625.1 Chitinophagales bacterium | reverse complement strand
TAAATGGCGAGGAGTTTTTTGGCGCCGACCCCACGGTAGCCACCCAAAACCTCCCCAGCGAAATAGTAGAAACCGTAGAAGTGTATGACGGCAAAACCGCGCAAGAAGAGTTTACAGGCTTTAGCGGCGATGCCGATAGCAAGGTGATAAACCTCAAGCTGAAAAAAGGGATGAGCAAAGGTGCCTTTGGCAAAGTAGCATCTGCCGCAGGCTGGGAAGACCGTTGGGAGCAAAAAGCATTGCTCAATAAATTTAAAGACAAAGAGCAAATGAGCGCCTACTACCTCAGCATCAGCAATGGCACGGCTAGCCTGAGCTATGACGAGCGGCAGCAGTATGGCGGCGGTGGTGGTGGCGGTTCCAATGGCGGCACACCCAATGGTATTACCAAAATATGGAAAAGTGGTGCGCGCTACGCTAACAAATACGACGAAAGTTTTCTAGGTTCCTCGAAACAGGAGCTACTCGTGAGTTATGGCTACAGCCGTTCATCTTTAGAAAAAAACGAACGCAGCAATACCGAAAATTTGTTGCCTACCAATACATTTTATAAAACGGATAGCGCCCAAAGCAAATCAATTGATGACAACCACGACCTCCGCCTGCGCTACGAAGCCGACCTCGACTCGCAAATCCGCCTCACCTATAATCTGAATGTGGGTTTTAATAATGATGAAAATACCAGCAGCAGCACATCGGATAATCGGACAAGCACCGAGCAACCCATAAGCTATAACCGCCGCAGCAATAACAGCACCTCAAAAGGCAACACCACCCGCAACTCGATAGACATCAATAAAAAATTTAAAAAAGAAGACCGCAAGCTAGCGTTTGACCTTCGCTACAGTACCCGCAATAGCAATAGCCTTGGGCAACTACTCAGCACCAATGGCTTGGATTTACTCAATGGAGGCAATTTTATTTTTCTGGATCAGCAAAAAACCACCGAGCGAAGTTCGAGGGATATTTCCACAAGGCTAGTTTATACCGAGCCGCTTAGTAAAAGTTGGGCAGTAAAGCTGAGCTACAATTTTAGCACGGATCGTAATGACAATAGCGATATTACCAGCGATACCTCGGGCTATGGCGCCGGCGATTATAGCCATCAACTAGATAGCCTGAGCAATATTTTTGAAAATACACAACGAACGCATACACCCGGCTTTGTCGTGCGATACAAAAAAGATAAGTGGCAAATCAACATCGAAAACGAATTTAATTTTACGCACGTCAAACGCCGGGATTTACTCCGTGAAAATAATTTAGATTTTAACCAAAATAATTATGTTCCCTCCCTGCGGCTGCGATATGAACTGAGCAAATATAGTAGCTTACACCTGCGTTACAATGGTAACACCCGCGCGCCCAGCCCCGACCAACTACAACCTTTCCAGGATAACACCAACCCACTCAGTGTGGTGGTGGGCAACCCCAATTTGCGCATTAGCTATAACCATCGGTTGAGCGTTGGAGCCTACACCCACTCGCCCATTGATGGTAATTATTCGGGTATTGATGCGTGGGCTGGCAATACCATTAATCAGATAGGCAGCAATCGTTTTTTTGAAAATAGCGGGCGAACCGTCACTACATACATCAATCTGCCCAATACGTACAATACCGGTATGTGGGGTTATACCTCGCACAAAATACGCACCACTAAATGTAGATGGGGCAGCACGATGAACGCCAATTATAACTACACACCCAATGTGTTAAACAATGTGGCGGGCTATAATGAATCGGTAAATGCTAGCATCAAACCTAGCTTTAATTATTATAACAATGACTTACTATCCGTAGAGTTTGACTTTATGGTTAAATATAATAACAGCACCAACAAAGGCAACGCCAACCGAAGTGTGGAATATTTTAGCTACGCTCCCGCTTTGGATTTGACGTTCTTTTTTCCGAAATTTATTACCGTATCCAGCAACATGAGTTATGAATACACACCCGCGGTGGCGCCTTATAACACGCCTTTTAGCCGCCTGATTTGGAAGCCTTATATTTCAAAACAATTTCTGAAAGATAAAAGTTTGATCGTAAAGATTGAGGTATTTGATGCGCTAAACCAAAACCGAGGCTACACCCGCCAAAATGATGTAAACTATAATACGGAGCGTTTTTATAACACCCTCGGCCGCTATTGGATGATTGGCGCAAGTTGGAGTTTCTTCTCGGGCCCCGCGGCGCGCAAACGTACAGGCGGTGATGCTAAAGATATAAGTGGGCAAGGATGGGTGAAGAAGAAGGAGGAGGATACGAAGTAGAGAAACTAAAGGATGTTATTTTTTACGTTCACTATTGCAATTGAATCTCAAAGTTTAGTAAAGTAAAATTAGGGAATTCTGCAAGTTGTTTTTCTTGTTCAGCAGTAAGCACTTGAGCAAACATTGCAATTTCATATCCTTGGTTAAGATAGTTTATTGCCATAGAAAAATCAGTATCGCGTGCACAACTTAGTATATGTGGGTTATAAAACATAAGCTCAATATTATCTCTCGTTTTGAGTCCGAATACGTGAACGTCTTTTTTCAATTGCTTAGATAATCTTTTATAGCCAATTGTATTTTTCTCTTTTCTTACAAATGCCTCACTGGCGAAGGAGTGAATATTCTTAATTTCAAATGGATTGAGGGAAAACCAAATTAAGGGAAGGAATAAAATCCAAAAGCCTTTCTGTAATTTGAATAATGTAATAATGGCATCAAAACCAACCATTAAATAAATAAACAAAAAAGGAACAACGATAAAAAAGAACGAAGGAATTTTTGTGGTTGCTACAAACGAGAAAAAGATAAACACCAATGCACACATAATCATATTGGAGAAATGAAAGCGATTGAATTTCCGAAAAACCACAAGCAAACCAATAGGAATGAAATAATAGATAAACTTGCCAAAGTAGTTTGTAAAATTCTGCAAGTAAAAATACCAATCCCCGCTATGCCCTTCTACAGCTATAGTGAGGTGTTTTCTATTCAGTAAATATTCGTAAGCTGCTTCAATAGCGAAACGCTGCAAAATATAAAGTTGCCAAGGTAAAAACACAATGAGCGAAACGCCTAGGCTCAATAAAAAATATTTAATTTCATCTGTTTTTTTTGTACTAAAATATT
>JBBSPP010000414.1:0-3129 GCA_038258625.1 Chitinophagales bacterium | reverse complement strand
TGATGGCCCCAAATAAAAAGTTGAGGGGCTTGTTGAGATAAGCAAAAACGACTTGTAAAATGGCAAAAGAAAACGCAACCCATTCTATAGGTTGCGTTTGTTTAAATTGTTCTAAAATGGTTTCGAGCATTTAAAATTTTATCTCCTCCCCAGTCTCTTTCACAAAAAACTTATAATCCAAAAAACCCAAACCAGTATCTGGCTCCACAAGGAATTTGCCATAAGATTTTTTCCACTGCTGATAAATTGAGGAAGCAAACAAACTCGCTTTTTTGGTAAGGTGCGAAAATACAATCGGGTGCACTTTCAAATCTATCGTATCCTTAGACTGTTTTGTAAGATATTTTACGTGTTTTTCAATGTCCTCAATTAGTACGTGGGTGCTACGTACTTTGCCCGTTCCGGCGCAGCTTGGGCATAGCTCGCCAGTTGCAATTTTGATAGCAGGGCGCAATCGCTGCCGTGTAATTTGCAACAATCCAAAACGTGATATAGCTAACAGACTATGCCGCGCACGGTCTGTGCTCATTGCTTTTGCCATGGCGTCGCTTACTGCTTTTTTATTTTCTGCCTGGCGCATATCAATAAAATCTACAATAATAATACCGCCAATATCGCGCAAACGCAACTGCCGGGCAAGCTCTTTGGCGGCTGCCAAGTTTGTTTGCAAAGCAGTATGTTCCTGATTATCGGCACTAAATTTATGTCCGCTGTTTACGTCCACAACGTGCAAGGCTTCGGTATGTTCTATCACTAAATAGCCACCGCCTTCCATCATCACCGTTTTGCCAAAAGCAGATTTTACCTGATGATTGATTCCCATGTGTTCAAAAATGGGCTTGCCATTTTTGTGCAGCGTTACAATACTTTCTCTGCCTGGCGCAATCGTTTGAATATACTCAACAGCTTGCCGATGCACGGTTTCATCGTTAGTTACAATTTTATTAAAATCATCATTCAATAAATCGCGTAGGAGGGAAGTTGTCTTGTTTTGCTCCGCCAAAATCTTTTTAGGTGCTTCAGCTTGGTATAAATTCTGCTGAATATTCTTCCACTTTTCAGCAAGCGCGGTCAAATCTTGGTGCAATTCTGCGGTACTGCGGCCAATAGCTGCGGTACGCACAATTACTCCGTAATGTGTTTCTTTAATGTTGGTAATAATACTTTTTAGGCGTTGGCGTTCGTCGTGGCTTTCTATTTTTTTACTTACGTTGACACTTGTGATAAAAGGTACCAAAACCAAAAAACGGCCAGGCAATGAAATT
This sequence comes from Chitinophagales bacterium, assembly GCA_038258625.1. Classification (GTDB taxonomy): domain Bacteria; phylum Bacteroidota; class Bacteroidia; order Chitinophagales; family Chitinophagaceae; genus JAGNRR01. The sequence continues at coordinate 1,864 of JBBSPP010000414.1, read as the reverse complement.
TCGCAACTGATGCGCGGGCCCTTTGTAGAGATTGGTTCTTTTAATACCTGCACCAATATTTTTTGCTTGGTGCTTACTACATCATTTATTTTTCCAGCCTTCTGAATTTCTTCTTCTAGCGAGAATTTGTCCCATTTAAATTGCTCGTATTTACGGGCATGGTCAGTAAATTTTTGGAGGCTTTTAAAGTTGGGGCTCAAATCAGTATAATGCAAAAAGGCATCTTTTTTGTGCCCAATGTTTACAAATACAGCATTTAAACCGCTTGCAATTTTTCGTACCTGACCGAGGTACAAATCGCCTACATTAAATTCTCCGCCCGAGTTGTCATAATGCAGCTCGACCAGTTTTTTATCCTCGGTGAGGGCAATCTCAATGCCACCCTCTTCCGAAGATTGAATAATCAATTCTTTGTCCATACTAATAGTTGGATTTTAGGTTGTGCCCAAATTCCTGCGCAGATGTGTGCTACAAATCGTGCCCACATACAGTGGCGCTAATTCAGTACAACAATTATTAAATAAAATAAGAGAGTATGGAGAAGATTATTTCTTCTTCTTGTGACGATTCTTACGTAAGCGTTTTTTACGCTTGTGTGTTGCAATCTTGTGTCTTTTACGTTTTTTTCCGCAAGGCATAATGTTCTGTTTTTAATTGTTTAAAAAATATATTTATTTAAACGTCTTAATATAATTATCAATCTCTGCCGAAAAATCAGGGCTGTTTACGATCTTTTTGCATTGCTCAAAGAGTTCAATGGCTTTTTCTTTGTTTCCCATATTTTTATGCGTTTCGGCAAGAAAATATAGGGCCTCTGTATTTTTCGAATCTTGAGAAAGAACTATATTCAAACGTTCCATCGCTTTTTCAAGTTGTCCTGACTGCACGGATAGTTTTCCGAGTATAAGGTTTGCTTGGGGATTGAGGCTGTCTTTAGCCGTTACTTCCTTTAGCGCGCCTACACCTTTCATGATTTCTCCAGTGCCGTCTATATAACAATTTGCAAGAGCAATTTTTGTGTTTAGGTTTTGGGGGTTTATTTGGTTTACTTTAGTAAAGCATTCTATCGCCTCGGTTGCCTGCCACTCCTTTATTTCTGCGTCCTGAGTATTATTCATTTGTAGCAAAAATAAATTCCCCGCGAAGGTGATACTTTTTTCTGTATTTTCCAACAAAGCTGCTTTTTTGTAAAAATATGCTGCCACGTTCAGGTTCTGCTGCTTTTCCCAAAATTCAGCCACATCCTTATATGCAACAGGCGTCTGTTTATCCGTAGCATTTTTGGCCAAAGTTCCTTCTTTTGTAAGTACATCTGACGATAATGTTTTTTTTGCGTTGGTATAAATATTTTCCCACTTGGCAGGTTCTACATTATTACTTGGCATTTGACCACCTTGCATGGGCGGCTGGCCAGCTGTTTCATTTGGATGGTCATGCCCAGCATGAGGATCGCCTGTACGGCTGGCTCCAAAATAAAGTAGCGCTAGTAGTACTACTCCAATCCCTATAAAAATGAATTGATTTTTTTTCAAGATTATTTATTTTATGAAAAAGTAAAATGGCACTTACTAAAAAAGAATTTGTTAGTCCTAAACATTTTTTTCTTGAACTTCTTCTTCAACAGGAAGTTCTTTTACCTGCTCCACAAATTCCTTGGCTGGTTTGAAAGCCGGAATGTAATGTGAGGGAATAAATACCGAAGTATTTTTTTTAATGTTACGGCCTACTTTTGAGGCACGTTTTTTTACAATAAAACTGCCGAATCCGCGAATATATATATTTTCGCCTTTCGACATTGTTTCTTTCACATTCGCAAAAAAACTTTCGAGAGAAACAAGGACGTCAACCTTGGGTACTCCAGTTT
>JBBSPP010000413.1:0-3139 GCA_038258625.1 Chitinophagales bacterium | reverse complement strand
CTTGCCCGCGTATGTTTTGCGTCCAAGGCAAAAATAAAAGCACGATTAAAAAAACGAAAATGCCTACAAACCATTTGCGGATGCTTGATTTTTTTTGAATTAAAAAAATACTATGCAACACAGAATCTGGCTGTGCAGATGGCATCATAGTTTCTAACTTTTGACTGATGTATTTCATAGCTAATTCATTGATTTTGTATTGCCCAAAAATCCTGCGGGGCTACTTGGTAGCTCCAACGTGGTGGTGGCAATTGTATCGTACTGCTTGTTTTGTGTGGAGTAAATTATTATTTTATGCTGCCATTCTTTTTGCCAAAAGTTAGTAAGGCTAGCCACATAATCATCTTGCAGGCCAGCAAAAGGCTCTTCAAAAATGTAGATTGACACTGGGCGCATCATCACGCGCAACAGCAAAATAAGTTGTTGTATCTGGCGTGGAATATTTGATTTGTGGGGCATTACCATTGTTTGGTATCCGTTGGGCAGACTAGATATTTCATGGTGAAAATTAAGTTTTTTTGCCATCAGAATAATGTTGGATAAATTTATACCCTGGCGGTTGAGGCTAATATTTTCGAGCACGCTAGTTTCTAACAGACCACTTTCTAAAAAATGAACACTGCTAAAATCACTTGATCGAATACCCATGGCCTCGTTGGTTACAATATCATCAATCGTTACGCGCCCCTGATAATTAGTATATAGCCCTGCCAATATATTTATGAGGGTACTTTTGCCCGAGCCCGATTTTCCGCTAACGCAAAAAATATCGCCTTGGCTAAGACTAAATGATACCCCATTCAAAATGGATCTACCGTCTTCGTTTTGGAGCGTAATATTGTCAGCACGCAGGGCATGACCAGTTATAATTTCTTGGCCTATTTCGTTCGTTTGGTTATTTTGAGGAAGGTCGAGCACATCAAATAATTTTTTGGTGGCGGTAAATAAATCATACACATTATCCAAGCCAAAAATCATTTTTTCAATAGCTGATAATAAAAGTATAATCACAATTTCGGCTGCTACGAACTGACCAATATTTATAAGCTGCTCAATTAGCAAATAGGAACCCACAAAGAGCATAACCGCAGTAAGCACCACTTTGAAAAACGTAAGCGCCCAGTACTGAATATTAAGGACCCGAAAATGTTCATTGCGCGCCTCCGTATAATCGGTCAGTATTTTATTGGTACGCTGTTGTTTCATCTCGGCAAATTGGCCTGACCGAACTTCTTTAATATACTCAGCCTGTTGCTCTATCCAATGTACCAATTTGTATTTATGGTTGCTTTCTTCAATACTACTTTGCATGCCTTGCACGCCCGTAAACCTAATGAGCAAATACAATGTGACTAATAAAAAAATACCAAACAAAATAAACAATGGGTGGTAAAAAGAAAGTAGAACGAGCCCCAATAATATTTGAATAGTAGATGTAGGAATTTCAATTAGTAATTTACTCAGGCTTTTTTGAAAAGTGAGGGTATCAAAAAAACGGTTCATCAACTCAGCCAATTGATACTCGCGGTTGCGCTGCACATCTAGCTTATCTAATTTATCATCAAAAGCTAAGGATAGCCGTACAAATATTTTTTGCTTTATTTTTTCTATCAACCGGAGCTGATTAATTTGAAAAAGGCCGTAAAAAAAAGTCGCCAACACGACAAGTCCTATGAGCAACATAAGCGAAGTAGAAAGCTGCGCCGCCATTACGAAGCCAATTATGGCCTGTATGCCCAATGGCAACCCAAGCGAAATAAGCCCAGCGGCTATGGCATAAAAATACACGTTTATAATATCGATATTATCGAGCTGAAGTAGCTTGAAGGTGTTTAATATATAATTATTTTTGTTGGCCATAGGGTAAATTAATTCTAGGAGGGTCTATTCTTTCTATGCAAAAAAAACACGTAATAAGTTATAAATAGAAAATAAATGGAGAATAGCAATGCGCGATGATAATCGACCCGCACTACTAAAAATAAAATTAAACCCTCGGTGGCCGACTATCCGATTCTACAAAAATGGCTGGGAGTGGCGCAATGTAGTTGTAGCTTGTAGCTATTTGCAATGATGAGCAATCATCAATGAGGCATAATGTATCATATACTATTTTTGCCTTTTTCACTTCCTTAATTTGCTCACCATCAGTTTCTGATTCGCTATCTTTTTTCAACTCTTTTTTCACCAGAAGCAACGGGCTACACGAAAATAAATTAGCCTCTGCGCCAAGCGCGAATGCGATAAGTAGCAGCAATAAAAAAGCACAAACGCGATTCATAGTAAGCGGGTAAAGATATAATCGATGGGTACAAAAAGCATAAATTGATTGTCACAAACGTGTAATGAAGCGGGTTTAATGGCATATTAGATATGTAAATTATCGACGCAAAAATTACGGTACGAACAACATCGTTTAGGCAAAATGAATTGCCTGTGACAACGAAATAAATTCCCGGCTTTTTTAAAAAAATACCAACTACAAAAACTAAAATGACAAATGTGTATACACATGATGAGGGCATCACACTCCACAAATCTGCTATAAAAAAAATCTTCGACTAACTACTTCCTCCTTACCACTTACCGCTACCTTCGCGCTCGTAGTGAAAATAAATTATAATGATAGCATCAATTTTGCCAGCAAGCTAAATGCCCCGCGCATTTGGAATGGGCTAAAAGTGTTCAGCAGTTATTTCCTTACCAAATGGACCAACCGTACTATACAATGGGGCGCGCCATTTTCAATTTCGTTTGAGCCTACTACAAGTTGCAACCTTCGTTGCCCTGAATGCCCCAGTGGTTTGCGCTCCTTCACTCGCCCACGGGGAATGCTCGATGAAGGTTTTTTTAGAAAAACAATTGATGAACTTGAATCAAAACTATTGTACCTCATATTTTATTTTCAGGGCGAGCCATACCTCAACCCTGATTTTTTGGATATGGTAAAGTACGCCAGCGACAAAAAAATATACACCGCCACCAGCACCAACGCGCATTACATGAATGACGAAAATGCACGACGTACGGTAGAGAGTGGGCTGGACAGGCTCATCATTTCGCTGGATGGTACCACGCAGGATGTTTATACGCAGTATCGCATAGGTGGTAATTTGGAAAAAGTATTAGACGGCACGCG
>JBBSPP010000412.1:0-3151 GCA_038258625.1 Chitinophagales bacterium | reverse complement strand
AAAGTATGTCGGCTTGTCCTTTACGAACTACTACTGAATGCTCATAATGTGCGGCATTCAGGCCATCTTTTGTTCGTATAGTCCATCCATCCTCTTCACAATAAATATCTTTTTTACCAAGTGTAATCATTGGTTCGATAGCGATGGAAAGGCCGTCCTGCAATTTTACGCCTTGCCCGCGTTTTCCATAGTTTGGCACATCAGGTTCTTCGTGTAGGTCGCGACCCACACCATGTCCTGTAAGTTCGCGCACCACGCCATACCCATATTTTTTTTCAGTAGCATTTTGTACAGCAAAAGCGATATCGCCTACACGCTTGCCAACCACGGCTTGCTCAATACCATAATACAGCGAATCTTTGGTACGCGCTAATAATTCTAACGTTTCTTTTGTTTGCTCACCAATAGCATAAGTATAGGCGCTATCGCCCACAAAACCATTAAGAATTGTACCAATATCCACACTAATAATATCGCCATCTTGCAGTTCGTAATCTGACGGAAAGCCGTGTACTACAGCATCGTTTATACTCATGCAACAACCATACGGAAAATCATTGTACCCCTTGAAAGCTGGTGTGGCATGATGATCGTAGATAAATGTCTCTGCCAATTCATTGAGGAATTTGCTTGTAACGCCCGGTTTTATATATTTAGAAATTTCGGTATGCGTTGCAGACACTAACAGATTTGCCGCGCGCAATAACTCCACCTCATCGTTTGTTTTGTAATAAATCATAAAGCGGGACAAAGTTATGAAAATGTATTTTTGATTGTTGATTTTTTACTTGATGATTTATTAATTTAAGGTTTTTTAGTCATGATTTTTGATTGCACAATTTAGTTTTCTAACAAAAAAAATATCGCTCCCAACCGTGTATGTCACAACGCTTTTTAATAGCATCCTGCTCTACATCATTCGCTACAGAAACTACAATTTGCTTATTCGGAATATTATTCAACGCTGTTTCGCTTTTCAACATCACGCCATAAATGTCATGCCCAATTTTATTTTCATTGTTACAAATCCAGGTAAACGAAATGCCTTTTTTAATAAAATAGTTGGCAATAAACTTGCCTCTCCTACCCGCTCCCCACAGTACTAATTTCTTTTCTTTTTCAAAATCAATTTCTAAAAAGTAGTGACATTTTAATTTTAGTAGTTCTTCTTCTTTGTAATTGCTATTGGTGCGTGACGTGCGTGAAGGATAATCTCGCCAATTGAATAGTACTTCGCCGCAAGCGATCTGTTTCAGTTCATTTTTATACATTCTAAAACAGAGGTCATAATCCTCGGGATAAATTTGGGATTCAAAGCCGCCGATGCGCTCAAAGTCAATCCTGTGCAGCATCCAACATGGCGAAGGAATGACACACTCCTTATAAATTTCTTGGAAACAATTACCCGTAACAATCAACTTATTCAACCAAGATTCATACTTCCTAAAACCGTCTTGCACGCCATCAGCCGAAAAATAGTTAACCTGACCAAGCGCAACAAAACCCTTTCCATTTTCTTCTAACTGCGACATCATGTGCTCATATTTCTGTGGCTCATTTATATCATCGCTATCCATGCGGGTTATAAAACGTCTCTTTGCCATTTGGTAGCCCGTTTGCAATGCCCCAATAATTCCAACATCTTCATTTTCTACCACGCTTATACGTTCGTCTATTTCAGCAAAAGATTTCAAAATTGCCAAACTATCATCAGTCGAATGATCATCCACAGCCAATAATTCCCAATCTGTAAACGTTTGATTCAGAATAGAATTTATACACTCTTTCAGAAAGCGTGCAGTATTTTTTACTGGCATTATGATACTTAGCATACGATAAACTCGAAAGTAGTAAACAATTTTAGATTGTTGAATCTGTGTAGAAATCTACATTAAACCAATCGCCGCGCCTTATAAAGCCAAGCTAGCGTAGAATAGACTTCATTGGACATTAGAAACCTAAATAATAAACTTTTATAAAAAAACTAAATTTCCTTTTTCGCTTTTGATGGTTTCAAAAACTTAATTAAAACTGGCGCAGTGGTTACCAAAATGATGAGCAAGACAATAATCTCCAACTTTTGGGTAATATCAATGCCGTAACTATTTAGTAAAAAGCGGTACAAAAAACGCCCTGCCAACATCATAGAAAAAACCCAAGCAAACGAACCAGTGATATTATAAAATGTAAACTTTTTGAAATCCATTTTTACGATACCTGCAACGATGGGAGCAAAGGTGCGAATAATGGGAACAAAGCGAGCGGCCACGATAGTGAAAGCCCCGTTTTTTTCGTAAAACTCTTGCGCTGTCATTAAGTGCTTTTTTTTCCAAAAGAAGGTGTCTTTGCGGCTATATAAAAAAGGGCCAGACTTGCGCCCAAACCAATAACCTACAAAATTGCCCAACACACCGGCAATACTTATCAAAATCATGACCACGAAATAAGGAACATTGTCGCCCAACTCTAACGCCAATTGATCTAGGAAAATACCCGCAACAAAGAGCAACGAATCACCCGGCAAGAAGAAACCTACGAATAATCCCGTCTCGGCAAAAATGACGAATAGAATCATGTACAAGCCGCCATTTGTGATGTACCACTCGGGGTTGAGGATGGTATCTTTTAAGGTATGCAAAAAATCTGTCATAATTTGAATGCGCAAATTTAGGTTCAATTTACTTAGTGTTTAAAAAGTTATTCGTTAAAACAGCTTGCATTTTTTACCTGTGTAAGAAAATTTAAAGGCCCTCTTTAAAGGCCTGATTTAACTCTTTAAAATCTAAATTGCCTTTTACTTTTTTAAGATAATTCATTAGGATAACGGATTTTTCTAAGCGCTTATCGGCTGATTTTATTTTGCCAATTGCATATAAAAGACTGCGCTGCTTGCCAGCCGTCATTATATGAAAGTATTTTTTTGCTTCCTCATCTTGCATAAACAGTTCTTCAATTTCGGGTGGCATGGGCATGCCGTATTCGCTATTGTCGGGTGTGAGGGTTACGGTTATTTTATCGCCTACTTTTAGCTTGCCATTTTTTAGCCGCTCTTTATTCAAATTAATATAACACAGCCCCTCTTTTAGCATCATAATTGCGGATGGGAAAGCGGCCAAATCATTCACGGCGCAGAGCAGTCTTTTTTGTTTTT
>JBBSPP010000411.1:0-3173 GCA_038258625.1 Chitinophagales bacterium | reverse complement strand
GCTTCTTCTATTTTTTTACGAAGGACAATAATTTTTGCAGGAACATTTTCAATAGTTTGGGCGGTTTGAAACATTGGTAGTTCAAATAAGTTATCAATTATTTCAAGATTGAAATTATTTTTTTGCGAAGCCGCAATATTTTTTAGGATTGCTAAGTTTGATGAGTCCTTGCTTGCGCTTCCGCAAATACCTAAAATTTTTATTTGTTCACTCATTGTAATTTAAAAAAGGGGAGTTGTAATTTTTAATCATGGTTGCGTTTAAAGGGGTGTTACTCCAACGCTCAAAACTAAATAAAAAAGCCTCTCAGAAAAATTCTGAGAGGCTGAATCGGCTAGCTTTTATATTATTTTTTTACAACCTTCACAGTCTGCGTTTGATTGTTAGCTGTAATCGTTACAAAATACATCCCACTTGGCAATGTGCTTATATCTATTGAATGCTTTTTCGATTTTGGCGATTCGTTCATAATCGTGTTACCAAGAATGTTCGTGACCGAAATGTTAGAAATAGCAAATTCGTTTTCAATGGTCACGCTGTGAGAAACTGGGTTTGGATACACTTTTGAATTTAGTTTAGCAATATTCTTTACACCTACGCTACCACCTTGTATATAAATATCTGGGCCATTAGGTGCAAACCAAACTTTGTTATCGAAATATACAAAATTAACAAACCCGCCTGCACCAAACTGATCGTTGCTCAAACCAACGGTGTCTTTGCTAAAAGTTGCGCCACCATCGGTGCTGGTAAGAACATCGGGTAGGGTGTTAGCGGCATTGTTTGTAAGCATAATGTGTATTGTGCTTCCCACGCCTATCATACCTTGTACGGATTGCGGAATGCCGTTTATATAGCTATTGCCAGTGTACTGATTGATGGCTATACTGTCCCAACTAGCACCTTCGTTATCGCTATAAAATATTTTTTGCACTGTAAATTGATTCGCTGTATTCGAAACATATATTCTGCCCGAAGTTGGGTCTACACTCATTCGGCTAATGCCAAAACCCGGACTAAAGCCAGCATTGGCAGGTGTTAACCAAGTAGCACCACTATCAGCACTTGTAAGAATTTTGTTGCCTGCTTCAACGTACCAAGTGTGGTTATACGATGCCCAGCTTGCGGCAAATTTTATAATGGGATCGGTCAGGGTTGTCCACGCGGCATCGCTTGGTTTTTTTGTTATACCCGCACCACCCATTTCACAAAATAATTGTCCGTCCAGCACAAAAACACCATGAACTATGGAAGTATAGCCCGCGGTAGAAGATGGAAATGGACCATTGCGAGGTTGGCCAACTGTATCGGTTGCAAAGGTGATACCGCCATCGGTGCTTCTGTAGATAGTGGTGCTGGCATGAAACTGATCATTTACAAATGCATACAAATAGTTACCGACGCTAGCCATGCGTACAAGGTGAGCGCTGTTGCCAGTAGGCGGTAAATTATCAGCCACCTCAAGCCATTGGCTAGTGGCGTTGTCATATTTGATAAGGCCTTGATTGTAAATAGCGGCGTACAAACTACCGTTGTGTTCACACATGGCTTCTACGCCAGTGTCCATCGTATCTACATTGGTGCGGGTCCATTGTGCATTGGCGCTTATGGCCAAAATAATGCTGAGCATTAATAGTTGAATTTTTTTCATGATGTATTGTTTTTATTTGAAAGCAAAGTTGGGATAAGAAAAGTTTTTTGGCAATACGGCATTTGTCGTATTTGTATAAATTCTTTTTTATGAAGCCAATTAGAAATCCGCTACGCCCATCGACTGCGGTCAGTGCGGCGGCTTTCAATTATAACACAAGCGACATCGAAGCGTGCAGTTGAAAAGTTATAAGAATTGACAAGTATAATTTGAAATAAAAATGCGAGTAAAAAAACACAAACTTGATGTTGCTTCAATTATTTAATAACGAAAACTTGCACCAACGATTTTATTTAATCACCACCTTTTTACTAAACCGTTCGCCATCAATTTCCATCGTCAAAAAATAAATACCTGAATTCAAATTAGAAATATCTAATTTATAATGGGCGTTTTTTTCTTGCCTAAAAAAATCTTTTGACCAAACGACGCGACCTTGCAAATTGAATAATTGCATCTTACATTCTTCGCTTATTTTTTGCTCCCAATTTATTATTAAAAAATCTTCGCTCGGGTTGGGGTAAATATTAATTCGTTCTGCTGGCAAAAAAATATCAGCTGTGGTAACGTTTAGCGTAATATTCCAACCAATATCTTGGAGTGCGCCTAATAAAAAAGCTGATGGTGTATGAATACTTTCGCCAGCACCACTAGTGGGCGTAAACAATTCGTTGCCCGACCCAGCCGGATACGTAACATCGTCAAAGTGATGCAGCGACGAACCGATGGACCACAGTGCTGGTGAAAAAATTTTGGGTTGTACACCGCCATTTGCTAAGGTGGCATTTGGCCCCGAAAAGAAAATATTGTTGGATTGAATTTGGGCAGCCAACGCCACAGACTGATTAGGAAAAATAGTAGAGTCAGCTATTTTTTGCCTAGCACTATTGACTAAAAATTTATCCCAAATTGTATGTGCACCCGGAATAAAATTAGCGGGAAATGAAGTAGGAATTGGAATATCCTGCGCCGTGAGCATGCCGAAAGAACCATTGCCAGCATCAACTTTCGCAAAAGCCAATCCGCCAAGACCATGAATAATTTCGTGCAAGAGGGTCGAAACAAAATCGTGCTGATTGCTGCCTGGCTTAGCATCCAATCCAAAATACCAATTGGTGGCACTGTTCATATAAATATCCATGTCAAATTCGCCTGTATTTAATTCGGTGCCCGCAATGGCATTTGCCAAGCTAGTAGGGTAAAAAACATCAGGGTCGGGCGCGCCAGCAAAGCCAAGTTTATTATTTGACAATGTGATACCCAACGTGCCACCACCCAAATTAAAATAAATTATATTAAGTTTTATGGGTACGGTAGAATTTAAATATTTGCCCCAAATATTGGTGGTGAAATTAATGGCGGAGTCAATTTGTGGCGTAGTGCCCGTGGTGGTAATAGTGAAAGTGCTTTGGGCAAATGAAACAATGGCAAACGAGCATACTATGAGGATTAAGATTATTTTTTTCATGGTATGATTTGATTTTGTATTGAGGTTAAAGTATAAATCTATATTATGGCGAAT
>JBBSPP010000410.1:0-3201 GCA_038258625.1 Chitinophagales bacterium | reverse complement strand
CCGACAAGCTTGAAAATTTTGAATGCGGCATAGAGCAACAAGGAAATGCACGCCAACCCATCGCTGTAAAATATTTTTTAATTGCCGTACTTTTTGTGCTTTTTGATGTAGAGGTGATTTTCTTTTATCCCTATGCGGTCAATTTTCTAGATCTTGGTTGGGACGGATTTGTGGCGGTATTAATGTTTGTTGGGTTCTTTATTTTGGGCTTTACATACATTATTAAAAAAGGCGCATTGAAGTGGGAAGATTAATTTAGTGGAAAGTTGATAGTTGAAAAGTGAAAGCGAAATTTAGAACACAGATAAACCAAATAAATATTATAAACCCTATAAACCCCTATAAACCTAACTTTATAAACAAATAAACGCATAAACAAATAAACAATAATGGCACGACCAGTAACACATAATACAAAAATAAAAATGGTAGATGCACCACCCGGAATAACCGGTGAGGGGTTTTTTACTACAAAAATTAGCGAAGTGGTAGGACTTGCTCGCTCCAATTCGATGTGGCCGTTACCGTTTGCAACTTCGTGCTGCGGCATTGAGTTTATGGCTACTATGGCTGCGCATTATGATTTGGCACGATTTGGTAGTGAGCGGCTGGGCTTTTCGCCACGGCAGTGCGATTTGTTGATGGTCATGGGTACAATTTCTAAAAAAATGGGACCTGTTCTTAAACAAGTTTATTTGCAAATGGCCGAGCCTCGTTGGGTATTAGCCGTAGGTGCCTGCGCCAGTAGCGGGGGTATTTTTGATTCATACTCTGTGTTGCAGGGTATTGACCAAGTGATACCCGTTGATGTTTATGTGCCAGGATGCCCTCCCCGCCCAGAAGCAATTTTGGATGGCGTAATGCGCATACAAGATCTAATAAAAACTGAAAGCGTACGCCGCCGCACGGGGCCAGAATATCAAACACTTTTAGATAGCTACGGAATACAATAAATTATGACCAACGAATTTATCCAAGAGAAACTGAGCAAAGCGTTTGGAGAAGAAATTTTTGATTACGTGCAGCACTATGATGTTTTTACATTCACGGCTGATAAAGAATTGAATCTGAAAATTCTTACTTTTTTAAAAGAAGATGCCGAGCTGAATTTTGCTTTTCTGAATGACCTCACGGCCATTCATTATCCCGAAAATTCAGGTAAGGAATTAGCAGTTGTTTATTTATTACAGAATATGCAAGAACGAAAACGAATCCGGCTAAAAGTTTTTACCAATATTGCCAAGCCCGATGTTTATACTGCCTCTGCATTATTCTCAACAGCCAATTGGTTGGAGCGCGAGGCGTATGATTTTTATGGTGTAAACTTTGTGGGGCATCCAAATCTTATCCGCATTATGAATGTGGACGAAATGGATTATTTCCCGATGCGAAAAGAGTACCCACTCGAAGATCAATCGCGAATTGACAAAGACGATGAAATGTTTGGCAGAAAAAATATGAGCATATATGCAGGAGAGCAAAAATAATATTCCGTTACCCGAGGGTACGATTAATAGAAAAACCTACACCATGAACTTGGGGCCAACGCACCCAGCTACTCATGGTGTGTTCCAAAATATTTTGGAAATGGATGGTGAGCGTATTGTAAATGCTGTGCCTACGGTTGGTTACATTCATCGCGCGTTCGAAAAAATTGCTGAACACCGACCATTTTATCAAATTACAACATTGACAGACCGTTTGAACTATTGTTCTTCGCCCATTAATAATATGGGTTGGCATTTGACAATGGAAAAATTAATACAGGTAGAAATTCCTAAGCGGGTAGAATATATGCGGGTGATTGTGATGGAGCTTTCGCGCATTGCAGACCACCTAGTTTGCAATTCCGTGATAGGGGTAGATACTGGCGCATTAACGGGCTTCGTTTATGTATTTGAATTTCGAGAATTAATTTACGAAATTTTTGAAGAAATTTGTGGTTCGCGTTTGACAACTAACATGGGTCGTATTGGTGGTTTTGAACGCAACTTTAGCGATGCTGCTTGGAACAAACTTGATAATTTTATTAAGATTTTTCCCAAAGCGATGCGCGAGTTTGAAACGCTGTTGACGCGCAACAAAATATTTATGGATCGCACCATTGATGCTGGTGCTATTACCGCCGAGCGTGCTATTAATTATGGTTTTACGGGGCCAAATTTACGCGCCACGGGTGTGGATTACGATGTACGCACATCCTTCCCCTACTCGGGTTATGAGGATTTTAATTTTGAAATACCTGTTGGAAAAACGGGCGATACCTACGACCGCTACCTTGTACGCAACGCCGAAATTTGGCAAAGCCTGAGCATCATAGAGCAAGCCCTAGAAAAAATTGCTTCTCTCGATCCTACTATTTTCCACGCCGATGTGCCCGACTTTTACCTACCTGAAAAAGCCGATGTTTATACCAAAATGGAAGCGTTGATTTACCATTTTAAAATAGTTATGGGCGAAACTGATATACCGAAAGGTGAAGTTTATAGCGCAGTAGAAGGCGGCAATGGCGAACTTGGTTTTTACCTTATTAGCGATGGTGGTCGTACGCCGTACAGATTGCACTTTCGCCGCCCGTGTTTTATATATTACCAAGCCTTCCCCGAAATGGTAAAAGGTGCTATGCTTTCTGATGCCGTTGTAACTATGAGTAGTTTAAATTTGATAGCGGGTGAGTTGGATGGGTAATTTTAGTGAAAAGTGAAATCCCGATAGCAACCGGGAGAAAAGTGAAAAATTGTTTGACATTTATTGTTTAACGTCTATTGTCTAAAGTCTATTGTCTAAAATCTAACGTCTAAAAAAATGTTTACAGAAACTTTAAAAAACGAAATAACAGCACTTACTAAAAAGTACCCTGAAGGGAAACAAAAAAGTGCACTTCTACCCGCGCTGCATTTGGTGCAAGAGCAAGGCAATAATTCATTGAGCGTGGAGCAAATGGATGTAGTGGCAGGGCTACTTTCTTTAGAGCCAATTGAGGTGTATGAAGTGGCGAGTTTTTATACCATGTATAATTTAAAACCAGTGGGCAAATATGTGTTGGAAGTATGCCAAACAGGGCCGTGCATGGTGCAGGGCAGCGATCATATAATTGATTATATAAAAGAAAAACTAAATATCCAAGCAGGCGAAACCTCGGCTGATGGATTATTTACCCTGAAACCTGTAGAGTGCCTCGGCGCTTGCGGTTATGCGCCT
>JBBSPP010000409.1:0-3214 GCA_038258625.1 Chitinophagales bacterium | reverse complement strand
TTTAGAGACTCAGATAGCAAAAATAATTTTTTGTACGAAAGCCCCTACAGTTATAGAATAGGTGATATTGTAAATGATATAAAAAATGATTTGAACGAGGATGTCGTACGATCAACTTATATCGAGGCAAAAATTTTAGAATTATTTTCTTACTCTATAAAACAATTTCGTGATGATGAGGAAGAGAATAAGAAGCAGGTTTCCCTGCGACAAACTGATGTAGTAAAAATTGAAGAAGCAAAACTTATTTTGGAACAAGAACTTTTCAACCCACCAACCATCAAAGAGCTTTCGCAGATGGTAGGGGTGAACCAAAATAAATTAAAATTCGGTTTTAAGGAGATCTACGATAGTACCATAAAATCGTATGTAATTAATCAGCGGTTGGAACTTGCGCGTATAATGATATTGGCTGATAATAAAAATATGAAAGAGGTTGCCGAAGAAATTGGCTATTCGAACTACAGTCATTTTTCTCGACTATTCCGACGGAAGTATGGGTTACTGCCCAAAGATTATGCGCAAAGTACCACCCGCCGTATACGCCTTGCTGACCAAAACAACGACTAATGGCTGTGCGTTTTGGTATTAAATAGCTACCAAAACAACAATACTGCGCTTTTTCCAAAGGTTATTTTTAGTTTTTTCAAATTGGCTATCTATTGGATATGTCAATGTTATACTACTATGCTGAGAATAATACTAGCCTTTTTGATACTGGCAATTTTTGTAGGAGGAGTAGGCTTTTCGGGCCTTGCAGGCGGTGCGTCTAAGTTGGCTATTGTTCTATTTTATTTATTCGTATCCGCGATTTTAGTTTCTTTCGTGATACAGCTGGCTTTAAAAAAACGCGGGCAAAATAGATAGGGATTTTCATGTTATTACTTAGCACAGAATTTTTTCGCGCTATGATTTTCTCCTGATAGGAGATTTTTTTTTGTATTTCTTTTTTTATTTAACAGTCTGTCTTTTTGGGTAGTCTATTTATTTGGGAGATTCTTTAAAAAGGAATTATATAAAAATGGAAACCAAAGCTGTAATTATTACACAAATTTTTTTTTAAACTTTGCTTTTATGTTATGAAATATTTCATAGCAAAATTTTAAAACCAACATATTATGCTTAGAGCCATTATTGCCTTATTAATTATTGCACTTATTGCTGCCTTTTTAGGCTTTGGAGGAATTGCTGGTTCAGCTGCTGGAATTGCTAAAATTATTTTTTACATTTTCATCGTGCTGTTCGTGATTTCGCTTCTGTTCAAATTATTACGCAAGGTGTAACAGAAAAATTTATTATTTAACTTTTAAAAAAAACAAATGACATGAGTGAACTAACAGACAAAATCAAAGGAAACTGGAATATTATTCAGGGAAAAATTAAAGAAGAATATGGCGCTGCAGTGGGAGACGCCGTAACGTTCGAAGAAGGTCAAGAAGATCAGTTTCTTGGGAACTTGCAGAAAGCCGCAGGCAAAACCAAAGAAGAAATTAAAGATTTTATCGACCGTTGTTGCTAGGATTATAAGTCAACATATTAGTAGGGAAGTTATTTTACAAGAATAGCTTCCCTTTTTTTTGTATTACACTTTATCTGGAAACGTGAAAAGTTTTATAATTTTTAGACCAAATATTATAATGTGGATAATTTAAATAACCCGACTTTTACCAAAAATTATAAGACCTCCTTTTTTGATAGGTTTTCCTTTTTTTTAAAAAAAATTATACCTCACAACTAAAACATTATTATGGATTACGAAACACGAAGTATTAGCAACGTAATAGAACTGGGCAAACAATATGTAGAGAACCAACTAGAATACGCAGAACTTAAAGCAGTAAGCAAAGGGGGAAAAATAATTTCCAATGTGATAACTGAAATTAGCGTAGTTGTGGCAGCCATTTTGGCTTTTTTGTTCGCCTCGGTTACACTGGGTTTTTGGCTGTCAGACATGTTTGGTAGCTATACAAAAGGCTTTGGGTCAGTATCAATTTTGTATATTGTATTAGCCATTATTGTAACGCTTACGAAAGATAAGTACATAGAAAAATTTCTTATAAACCGAATAATTAAAAAGTATAACGATGGAAAGGATAAAAATAATAACTAAGGAGTCGGATTTGAATGAGCGTTTGTTAGCTTTAAAATTGGAGAATGAACTTATTCTTAGCAAAATAAAAAGTGACCTAACGAATGTAAAAACATATTTACCCCCGGCTGTACTTACCGAGAAATTCACAATGAATAGTTTTTCTGGTGTGATGGATCAGGTTAATAAACAGGGCTTGACTTTGGGCGTTGTACTACCCTTGATTTTGAATAATACCGTTTTCAGGAAAAAATCCAAAATCTTAAAGACATTGGTGACCTCGGCATCATTACTTATAGGTGCAAAATTGCCTATACAAAATGTGCCTGTCGCGCTTGTTAGTTTATTGAAGCGCAAAAATAAAAAGTCTAACAAATTGACACCATTAGCGTTAGAAGATGGTACAATTGTGCGTACATAATTTGTACAATTAAACCTTTACTATATGGACAATAAATTAAAACTACGCAACACATATTTGCTCAATGCAAGTTTGTGGATGGTTATCATAGCGGGCTTATTACTCACGGTTCATTTGGGGCATAGCATCCTTACTCCGTTTATATTGGCCCTATTATATTCAATCTTGGTGTTTCGCTTTGTCGATTTTTTGGAGGAGCGCACATTCATGAATCGGGCTTTTTCGGTGGCGGTTGTTATATTAATTACGCTCGCGGCCATAGCTGCGCTTTTTTATTTATTGAGTAGTCAGGTAGCAAATTATTTTGATCGGCTACCAGAAATTAAACAAAATCTCGAAGCGCATTCTAATACTTTGCAAAACTGGATCAGCGAAAAGTTTGGCATCACCCATCAGGAGCAAACGACCATTATCGAAAAAAATGCCAAAGACCCAATGGGCAAAACTACCAATATGCTGTTTGACAGCAATTTGTTAGGTTCGGCATCGGGCTTGCTGTTGAACGCCACGTTGTTTCCTATTTATGCTTTTTTGATATTGTTGTACAAGGATCGATTTATCAAATTTTTGTTTGCCAAATTTTCGGATGGTGATGAAGCTAGGCTCACAAAAATATTAAATCGCATTAATGAATTAGTGAAATTTTACCTTACGGGCTTAATGCTTGATATGTGTTTTGTGTTCGTTTTTTCACTTCTTGGTTT
>JBBSPP010000408.1:0-3245 GCA_038258625.1 Chitinophagales bacterium | reverse complement strand
TCGGCAAGCTCGACCATTACCAATTTTTCGCGGGCTATTACATGACGCTCTTTTTTGCTTACACCTGCATACACTAGTGGCAGCGCCACATTATCCAAAGCCGTAAGTTTGGGCAACAAATTAAATTGCTGAAAAACAAAGCCGATTTCTTTGGAGCGAATGGCGGCAAGTTCATTTTCTTTTAAGGCACTTATGGATTGCTGGTTCAGGATATATTCACCAGCAGTGGCGGTATCCAAACATCCAATAATATTCATCAGGGTAGATTTGCCCGACCCCGAAGGACCCATCAGAGCAACATACTCGCCTTCATTTATATTCAAATCAATCCCCTTCAATACATGCACACTTTGCTTATCCAGATAGTAGTCTTTTATTAAATTATTGATTTGAATTACGCCGTTCATTGCTAAAATGTGAAATTCAAATTTACTACATTTGCCCCCATGCTTTTTCAAATCGCAACCTATTTCTCTGGCATTACCATCATTGAAATTATAGATTTCCTACTTGTACTGCTTATCATTTTTCAGCTTTACCGCGCCGTAAAAGGCAGTATCGCGTTCAATATTTTTATTGGTGCGCTGATTATTTATTTGCTATGGCGCGTAATTGTATGGTTAGAAATGCCATTGATGGGCGAAATTTTTAACCGCCTCGTGAGCATAGGTTTGATTGGTTTAATTGTACTGTTTCAACCCGAATTACGCAAGTTTTTAATCAACCTTGGCCGTCGCCCAACCTCAGGCATTTTCACTCGTTTTTTTAAAGCGAGTGGATTAAAAAAATACATTGCCGAGGAAGAAGTGATAAATGAAAGTATGGAAGCCATTCATAAATTTATAGAGCAAAAAGTTGGCGCCACATTAGTGTTTGCCCGGAGCAATAAATATCAGCTGGATACAAATTCGGGCGTGCTTATAAATGGATTGGTTTCGTCAGAATTGCTAAATAGTATTTTTGCAGAAGGCAGTTCGTTGAATAAAGGCGCGGTGCTAATTGACAATAATCAAATAGTAGCCGCGGGTATTACGCTGCCAATAAGTGATAGCCAAAAGATGGCCGCCCATCGAGGTTTGCGCCATCGTGCCGCACTCGGCGCCGCAGAAACTGGCGAAGTAATTGTAGTGGTAATTTCTAAAGAAACGCAGGAAGTTTCGCTCGCAAAAGATAAAGTGTTGCTCGAAGCAATTTCGTTGGAAGAGGTAAAAAAAGAAATGTACAACGCACTGGTACAATAATTAGTATTTCTGCTGTTGCTGAAAATGTCGGTACGATTGCTTAATATATTCCAGATATTCATACTCTGTAGACGACCGTAAAAAAGAATAAGTAGGTCTATAATATTTCATGTATCGGTCCAACTCTTCGCCCTCTAAATAAGTAATTTTTTTCACCAGTTCTTTATTAAAAACATAATCAATATACTTTTCGTTTTGCCAATTTGCATATAATGCTTGAAATGCCCAACGTTCTCTTGTTTTTTTACTAAGGGCATCCAACGAAAAATTTCCTGGACATGCATTGTTCACCCCTTTTTTCGCACCGTTCAAAGTCATGGTATACAACTCGGCATACTCCAAACTGTCTCGCTGATATGGCAATAAATGCCCCCGCACATCCAAGCGCGGAATCGTTTTATCCAATTGTAATTTATAAAAAAGCGGTTGCTTTTCATTACCAATTCTGATACGCACGCGGTCGAAACCTTCCATTTGTACATCCACTAAATCTCCGGTATTTACAGTTAATTCAAACTCGCCTTGGTTATCCGAACTAACCTTTTCATCGGTCAGCACATTATGGATAGCCACATTGGCTAAAACTTCTTGCGTTTCATTATTCAAGGTGATGCCACTAATCCGCGTTTGAGCTGTTGAAGGCAAAGACGCGAGTAAAAGAAACGAGACGATATAAAAAAAAGTGGTTTTGATAATATAGTTTTTTCTGCCAACTAAAATACAAACAGCATTTACGTTGGCAATCTTTTTCACAAAAAATTACACCACCAAATTTATCATGCGCCCTTGCACAAAAATAAATTTCTTAATGACGTGTTGACCCAAAATCGCTTTTACTTCTTCGCTGCCTCTTACCAATTCCTCCGCTTCTTTTTGTGTAATATCAGCCGCCAATCGCAGTTCCATTTTTCGTTTTCCGTTTAAAGCAATAGGATAAGCAATTTCATCTTCGATTAAATAATCACGATTCAGCTCGGGGTAGGTTGCATTGAGAATACTGTCTTTATTTCCTAAAACGCTCCAAAGCTCTTCGCAAATGTGGGGGGCGTAAGGTGCTAATAAAATTAGCAACTGTTCCAATATTTTTTTATTGTGTGATTTTAATTGTGATAGCTCATTTACACAAATCATAAACTGACTCACCGCAGTATTGAGCGAAAAACTCTCCGTTGCTTTTTCTATTTTTTCAATGGTTTGATGTAGCGTTTTTAATTCAGCCTTGGTCGGATTTGTATCAGTTACCAAAAGGGCTACATCCGAAAAGAACAATCGCCACAGTTTTTTCAAAAAACGATGCACGCCTTCAATCCCGTTTGTGTCCCAAGGTTTGCTATCTTCTCTTGGGCCCAAAAACATCTCGTACATGCGAAATGTATCCGCGCCGTACTCCGCAATTATATCGTCGGGGTTTACCACATTGTACAATCGCTTGCTCATTTTTTCGGTTTGCTGCCCGCAGATGTACTTTTCTTTTTCTAAAATAAACTCGGCGTTTTCAAATTGCGAACGCCATTTTTTTAAGCCTTCAATATTTAATTCCAGCCCATCGCACAGCATTACATCTACATGAATTTCTTCAGTTTCATAATCATTTTTCAGCCCCGCACTTACATATTTATTTGAACCCGCCACCCGATACACCAAGCGCGAATTCCCTTGTATCATACCCTGATTAATTAATTTCTTATACGGTTCGTCATAAGAAATTTTCCCTAAATCATGCAGCACCTTGCACCAAAAACGCGAGTACAACAAATGCCCAACGGCATGCTCAGCGCCGCCAATATATAAATCCACCTGATTCCAATACTCCGATTTTTCTTCGTCGCAAAATTCATCCTCGTTGTGCGGATCCATATAACGGAGGTAGTACCAACTGCTACCGGCATAGCCCGGCATGGTGTCCGTTTCGCGCGTGCCATCAGTTTGGTTTGTCCAATCGGTTAGGTGTGCGAGCGGTCCTTTTCCTTCGGGGCCTCGGTCGTATTTATCAATTATGGGTAG
>JBBSPP010000407.1:0-3245 GCA_038258625.1 Chitinophagales bacterium | reverse complement strand
ATACGAAGGGTGACACCTCATCTTGAGTGAGCTTTTGATCGCTTGTGGGTTTATACAGTTGTAAATAAAGAGAATATGTTATTTAAACGAAAAAATAAAGAGATAGAGCTTTTTGATCATCCTATAGTAAATGAATTTGAAAGGGATGTAGCCAACTATTTGGGGCTGACTATATATTCAGAAGACAAGGAAATATTAGGAAATCTGATAATGAAGGATATTGAACTAAGTAAGATTCCATCGGACATATTATTGACCTACTTTATAGAAAACAAGGAGCAGCTAAAAAACTTTACAATTAGAGCTTACTCAAGTGAAACTAAACTTGATGACGGTGAAGAGTATCCAGAAGGAGAAGAATTACCGGATAACCAAAAGTCAAAGACACTAAAAGTTTACGGACCAGGAATTGGTTTTGGGATTAAATACGCAATCTATTTTCATTTTTTGTTCAATAATCTAAATGGCGAACTTTCTGCCTACCTAAAGGCAATACGAATACCTTGCTCAGCCAAACTTAATGAACCCTTGATAAAATATTTTAACGAATCAAATCAATAAAAAGAAAGCAAAAAAAGGTGAATAGTTCTTAACCACTGTTACTACGCCTTTATATCCCGCCTAGCCCAAGGCGCAGGCTTTAGCATATCATCTTGCGCTAGCCGCCACAAAAAATCCTGATGGCAATTGCCATCGGGATTTTTTCATTAAAGAAGTTTTTATTGGTGCGCTATTGTTTTACAATTTTGCGTATAATATCAGTGCCGTTTATGCTGGCTTTTAGTATGTAAATACCCGGGGGCATATTTTGTAATGGCACGGTGGTGGTAAAATTATTTTGTTGCAAAGAAAAATGGTTGTGCCATGCGGTGCGGCCTGTAATATCTATCAAGCTAAGGCCCAGCGGTTGGTTAATGCTTCCTTTGTAAAGTAGATTAATGTGTAGATTGTTGGTGGCGGGGTTGGGGTACACACCGAGGGTGGCTTGGGAAATGTTACGCACAGCGTTGGGGCCCGCGGGCGGGGTGTATTTGTAGAGTTCGTATTTCGTAATGGTATCGGCCATGTATGCAATATAAATTTCGTTGTTCATCACGGCAAAGCTGCGCGCGCGGATGGGCGCTAGGTCAAAAATATTGCCTGGGTTGATTGCTACGCTATAGTACTGAGGTAGGTGTGGGGTAATGAGTTGAGTGCCGGTATCGGTACCATCGGTTGTCCATAGGTAGCTAAAAAACGGTTGGCCCACCGCGCCAAAATAATATGCCGTACTCATAAAATATACGCGTCCATTGACGATTTCAAACTGCTGTACCGCGCCTGGCGCAATGCCCCCGCCTATGTTGGAGTCCAAGGCTTTTATTTTTGTAATGCTCTGCGTGGCATCCATTACGTAGAGGCCTTTGTCTATATCATTGCTTAGGTAAAGTTTATTATTGTGCGTGCCAATGGGGCGGGCATGGTCTCTTACATATTGCGTGCCGGCCGTTGTGCCGTCGGTTTCCCAAAGCTCGGCGCGGTTGGTGGTGAGGTTATAACCCGTAAAGTATCCTTTGCCATTGAATACCTCGGGCTGCGCAATGATCGTATTGTACAAACCTATGTTGGAGGTAGTGAAGTCAAAGCCAAGGTCGGTGATTTTGGTGGTGCCAGTGGTTGTGCCATCTGTGCTCCAAAGTTCTACTTTGGTATTGTTAGGCGTATGGCAAAAAAACAATTGATTGTTTAATGAAAAGAAATACGACAGATTGCTTCCGCCAGAGGGGTTTATTTCTTTTAGTTTTTGAGTATTGGCGGTGGTGCCGTCGCTTACCCAAAGTTCTTCGTTGTGGGTGCCGTTGTCATCTTTATCAAAATATACTTTGCCGTTGTGCTCCACCATTTGCACGTTGTTGGGTTGGGCCGCGTCGGCATTGGGGTTTATATCTTTTAGTAAAACTGTGCCCGCAGCCGTACCATCGGATGTCCAAACCTCTGTGCCCGTGGTGGGGTCAGTAATGTCGAGGAAAATTTTATTTAAATACACGCCAATGATGCGTCGTACAAAATGCGTAGAAACTTGTACCGTCCCGGTCGCTGTGCCATCGCTTTTGTAGAGTGCATTATTATTTACAAAATAAGCCAAGCCATTATAATCAGAAGTAAAAGAAGTAAAATGTTGGCTGGAAGTTGTGCTTTGCTGCAAGCTAAGGGTGCCTGCAGCAGTGCCATCTGAAGTCCAAATCTCTTGACCAGCAGCCACACCATCAGTAGCTTTAAAGAATAACTTCCCCCCAGCCGATGATATTTCTTGAATGTTGGAAGATGATTTGGCGGTGATGTTGACGTCTTTTACTAGTTGGATTGTTTGTGCTTTTACAACTGCACACAAGAAAGACATGGTTAGGATTAGAGTATATTTTTTCATGAGTTGATAACAATTTGTTGGATTACAAAACGATTATAAATGTAAATTGGATTTGCTTGGTTGCAAAATAAAAAATTCGCATTTTATGGTTATTGAAGAGGGTGTCAAATGCTAAAAAGGGTTGATTTTAAGGAGGAATATTGCTTCTATTATTAAAAAAATCAGCATTTGGGAATAAGTATAAAAACAAAAGCCCCGACTGCTTTTACAATCGGATATATGTATAAAGTAAAAAACTCTGAAGAACTAAATGTTCAGGGTTCTTATAATAAAGTGGCGACTACCGGATTTTATCGCCCTTTGACAGTGACTTACAGGATGAATCAAAGTATAGAAACAAAAAAAACCTGAACAACTAAATGTTCAGAGTCCTTATAATAAAGTGGCGGCTACCGGATTTTATCACGCTTTAGCGGTGACAGACAGGATGGATCCAAGTTTATAAACAAAAAAAAATGAAAATCTAAATCTTCAGGGTCTTTATAATAAAGTGGCGGCTACCGGATTTTAAACCCTTCAGCGGTGACTTACAGTACAAATCCAAGTATAGAAACAAAAAACCCTGAACAACTAAATGTTCAGGGTCTTTATAATAAAGTGGCGGCTACCTACTCTCCCAGGATAAATCCAAGTACCATCGGCCATAACGGGCTTAACTTCTCTGTTCGGAATGGGAAGAGGTGAACACCGTTGGTAAAACCACCGTAAAAAGGTTGACATATTGGGCAAACAAATAAAACAATTTAATAAACAACTACATTTGATATACAACAGTTATTAAAATATACTTTTTAAAATTAAAAAGATATAAAAAAATAAAAGCTTACGGGCAATTAGT
>JBBSPP010000406.1:0-3281 GCA_038258625.1 Chitinophagales bacterium | reverse complement strand
GGTATTGCGCAGCGAATTGAAAGATAAAGCAGCGTCGGAAAAATACATTACCCAATTGGCTAGCGAAATACAATTGAATTAAAACTGATAAGCGAAAGCTTCGTCAGTGTTAATGCTGACATTTATTGTCAGTACAAAAAAAATATTAAGATGAAAAACCCTTTACTCGCCACCCGATATGCAAAAGCCTTACTAGGCCTAGCCCTTGAGCAAAACAAGCTAGAGGAAGTACAGGCTAGCATGAGTGCTTTCGCAAGTATGACTAACCAAAGCCGCGAGCTGACCAATCTTTTTAAAAGCCCCATTATAAAAGCGGATAAAAAAATAAATATCGTAAATGCCCTTGCCGAAAAAACGGGCACTGACGAACTAAGTAAAGCATTCATAAACCTGATTATTAATAAACGCCGCGATGTTTTTTTACCAGAAATATTTACCGCATTTCAAGAGCAATATAAAGTTCACAAAAACATCGGCACAGTAGAACTTACCGTGGCCAATGAGCTTAGCGAAGAAATGAAAAGCAGGCTGATTGAAAGCATCAAAGCCCAACTGAACGGCCAAGAAATCGACCTGACCATTAATGTAGATGAAAAACTAATTGGTGGATTTGTATTAGAGAGCAACAATAATTTGTTTGACGCCAGCGTAGCTCGTGACCTTAAAGATATTAAAGACCAATTCATGAAAAATATCTATGTAGGCAAGTTTTCGGTGGAGCATAGCAGCCCTAACTAGAAACAATTTTTCTACGAAAAGAAAAACCCAAAGTGCCCCGTGAATTTCGGGGCATTTTTTTATATAATTATGCGTAAATTTACCTGAAAATAATTTCCGTATGAAAACACTCCAAACCTGTATCACAGTTTTAATCTTATCAATTTCGCTTATCTCTTGAGGCAAAAAAGATCCAGGCATATTTTGCGAAACAGCCGACTGTAATGAATATTTTGATATGTGGAAAAAACTTCAAATGGAGCGCAACAATATGAGCGAAGAATACTTCAGGGAGCATATTGCAGTTATGGATGTGCAACTATCGTCATACCAACAAGCAAAAACAATTAGGGTATCGTATGAAGTAACGATTGATTGGGCAACGGTAAAATCCGCTGATCAGTTTGCCTATTATATTTTTCAAGATGCCTCGCCATTCCCCGCTTTACAAATACCCAAAGAGCAAAACTTAACGCAAGAAGAAATTGCAAAAACATTTGAATATCACGCCTGGTCTGCAAATATGACGGTGATAAACCCTATAAATAAATTGGCTTATAAAAGTGAAAAAGATGCATTGAAAGCACTTGGTGAAAACAATCAGTGCAGCTTTAAAGATGGTCGAGTTTTTTTTAAAATGGATCGGCCATTTGCTAACGAACCAGCTAATGGTACTATTTATTTTGAATCAACCTGCACTATAAACGAGAATGATAATAAATGTCTGCAAGGAGAAATTGACCTAGCCACCGGCGATAAAAAAGTGCAGGACGTAGTATGTTGGTACAATTAATGTTATCATGAATTACCGCATTTCTTACTTACTAATCTTATCGATTATCGTTCTTAAAAAGTATGGTTCGAAAAGGTCATCTTTCCGCAGCGCTGCCTACGGCGTTATGCGCTGCTTACAGATAGGCATGGATGAGGACTATCTAAGATTTGTACCAACTGAAAACAAAACACTATCTTTATGTTTATGAAAAACAACATCAAACTATTATTTATATTCTTCGTGTTCTGTTGTTTAATTTCATGCAAAAAGGATAATGAGGTAGTTGTAAAAACCAACAACAATGTACCCCTACCCGGGCCATTGGCTTCGGTGGCTTGGCATCTTAATTCCACGTCCTATCTTCCTATCGATTTGGATGGAAATTCGTCAACAGATATTATGCTGCAATGGACGAACTGGAATGGCCTTGGCGCGGGCGGCGGGGCGGAAATGAATGTGATTATGCTAGACAGTAACTGGCAAGTGCTTACCAGAACGTATGTAAATACAACTTGTGTTGATACTGTTTATCGTAACGGCGTTCGCACATTTAGTTATTCAACAGGTGCTAACTGTACCAATACTTTTTCAACAGATACTATAACCTTTGCCAATAATTTTGACTCAGCTGCAATTTATAACCCAACGGGTATGTACCAATATCGAGATACCACCATGAGTTACTATACCAATAATGTACAACCTGGTATAGCATCACCTGATGCTAAATATTATGCCATACGAAAAGGCGCCTCTGAGTTCAACACTGGAAGCTACATAATATTTAAAAATGACTTAGGGATTGTAAAAGCTATTCGCCATGACTTTTTCCGTACTGGTAATGAACCGCCTCGCTATTATTTAATGAAAATTATAAGCTTATAACTTACAAAAATCAGTTGGCGTTATCCTTCTATATTTTTCTACAAATTGTATTGAGGGTATTTTGATATTTCCTTAATTCGGCAAGTTGACAATATAATATTGCCACACGCTAAACCATTTTCAAATTAGCACATTATCAAATCGATTACCTCTCTAGGGTACATTACATCTACGCCTTTGTATTTTTTCTGCAAAAGATATTGGAGTGAAAGTTGCAAACCTCACCCGAAGAGGAGGTTTAGCATGCAATGCTATTGGAAGCCTTGGCTACTTACGGCAGTTATACTAACTGATTGATTTGAATCGACTAAATTATAAATCATTTTTACGAACCCATATTTGTCATGAAAATAAAACGCCGTTCTTATTTTACCGATAGGTGATTTAGGGGTACACCCATTTATCAACCAAACAGAGTCGCCTGCCGCTATGCCATCTTGAATAATTATTTTATTAATTACCGTATCATAAGTATCGATTTTCGAACCACTAAAGTCGCCGTATCCTGCTGGGATTAGTGTATAACCTATGCTCCAGGCACCTTTTTCTGCTCTTGTAGATATATCAGGAAAGGGAGCTAATTCAGCAAAAATAAACTTACCAGACCGAGGTGGATGTAAGAAAATCTTTTTTTCGTTTTCCTTTACTCCTGTTACCTCGGCTGCAAATAGCGTATCCTGAGAATAAAATTTCCAATAAATTGTAGTTTGTTTAGATAAACTATTCTGCCATACATTCTCTGCCGCGACTACAAGGTCAATGCTATCAATATTATCTAAGTCAAACCCATCACTAGCTTGCACTTGATACGATACAATTCTCCCTCTTTGATAAATGCCATTTTCCATAACAGTATTACATGAAGAAAAAATAATAGCTATGCATATAAGTGAAAAATGTTTCT
>JBBSPP010000405.1:0-3282 GCA_038258625.1 Chitinophagales bacterium | reverse complement strand
GCAGTTTTATTTTGTCCAAATTCGACCACCGAGTATAGTGAGCCATCCATTTTTATAATTAATCCTGTGCGGATATCCGAAGTACTAGCCATTATGTTTTTTTAATTTATTGAAAGGATTGGCAAAGCAACGTCAATTTTTTCATTTTAGCAATTCGTATTAGAATATCAAAAGAACGCTAATGCTTTAGTTTTTTCCTTCTATATTTTTTTTCTGAGTTGTAAATATAATATGACAGGGTTAGTAAAAAGATTTATATGAAAAAATCTATCCATGTGGAAATGTGGGTAAATAGTGATTTTTTTGGAGGGAGTAATAAATTTATCGAAGTGCTTTTGTTTTGTATTTCCTATTTTCACACATTAAATTATGAAACAACCCATAGCCGAAATTGATTTTGCCGAAGGCAGTATGTTGCTCGTAGAAAAACCATTGGGCATCACATCTTTCGGTTTAGTTTTTCAAATAAAAAATTGGCTGAACTCAAAAAATAATATTCACCTGCTCAGAAATGTAATGGCAGATGGCAAGCGAAAAAGGATTAAAATTGGGCACGCTGGCACGCTAGACCCACTGGCTGATGGACTAATGATTGTTTGTACAGGAAAGTGGACTAAGCGCATCAATGAATTTATGGGTATGGATAAAACGTACACAGGTACGTTTCGATTGGGCTACACTACACCCAGTTATGACTTGGAGCAAACACCTGAAAATCCAAAAGAGACAGCGTACATTACGCCCGAAATGGTTCATGAAATTCAGGCAAAATTTGTGGGCGAAATACAGCAGATACCGCCCAATTTTTCGGCCATAAAGCAAGATGGGAAAACTTCATATCAGTTGGCACGTGAAGGGAAGGAGGTTAAACTTGCGCCTCGACAACGGACTATTTATTCATTGAAATTAGATACTAGCCACATTCCCAATGTTCAATTTGAAGTTCGATGTAGTAGCGGTACTTACATACGGTCATTGGCGTATGACATTGGTGAGGCACTCGGATGTGGTGCCTATCTAAGCCAACTTAGCCGCACAGCGATTGGCGATTTTTTATTAGCAGATGCATATAGTTTGCAAGAAATGAAAGATTATTTTGGCAGCGAGGCCAAGCTGCGCGTGATTGAAGCACAGCCCGAACCGTAGTAAAACGCATATTTTTGAAAACATAATTATGAAAAAACTAATTGGAATACTCTTTTTATCCACCCTAACTTTTGCCGTGCATGCTCAAAACATAATTGGTGATTGGAAAGGAGTGCTCAAAATTGGCGAAACAGAATTACCGCTAATTCTTCATATTGCTGAAAAAGATAATGGGCTTAGTGCAACTTTTGATAGCCCCGCCCAAGGCGCTAAAAATATTCCGCTTACGGAAATGTCGATGGATGAAAATAAAATTGTTTTCAGCAAACAAGAAATGAAAATGAGCTACGAAGGCGAACTGAAAAACGATGAAATTGTTGGTTCATTTAAGCAAGGCGGTTTGGATTTACCGCTTGTTTTTAACCGACTAAAAAAAGATGAACCAGCATCCAAACCCAAACCGCAAGAACCGAAACTTCCGTATCCATATTTTTCCGAAGATGTATTGTTTACCAATAAAAAAGAAAATATGAAATTGGCTGGTACGTTGACGTTACCAAAAAAAGAAGGCCTTTTTCCAGTAGTTATTTTAATATCTGGCAGTGGCCCACAAAACAGAAATGAAGAATTATTGGGGCATAAACCATTCTTGGTATTGTCCGATTATCTAACTCGGAATGGCTATGCGGTGTTGCGTTATGATGATAGAGGCGTAGCAAAATCTGAGGGTGATTTTAGCAAAGCAACCAGCGCGGATTTGGCCGCTGATGTAAGCGCAGCTATAGAATATTGCCAGTCTCGAAAAGAAATTAATAAAGTAAAAATAGGCTTACTCGGTCATAGTGAAGGCGGCATGATAGCGCCCATGGTAGCCGCAACTAATAAAAATGTGGCCTTCGTGATTATGATGGCTGGCCCCGGCATACCTATAAATGAACTGATGCTTTTGCAGGTAGCCGGTGTAATGAGAACCATGGATGCGACCGATACAGAAATTGCCGAGCAGCTAGTGATGAATAAAAATATGTACGATATTATACTTAATAATACCGACGACAATATTGCCAAGAAAAAACTTGGTGATTATTTTGATGCAAAATCTGACAAGCAAAACGAGGAAGGATTAATCAAGAATGCTGACCAAGAAAAAATGAAACAGCAACAAATAGCTGCGCTTACTTCACCTTGGATGTTGTATTTTTTGCGCTACAATCCAACAGCTAATTTGCAAAAACTAACTTGCCCAGTACTGGCACTGAACGGCGAAAAAGATATACAAGTAACCCCCAAAGAAAATTTGGCAGGCATAAAAAAAGCGTTGCAAAAAAACAAGCAAGCTACCGTGCAAGAAATTAAAGGCGTCAATCATTTATTCCAAAATGCTGATACGGGTGCAATTAGCGAATATGCCGAAATTGAACAAACGATGTCGCCGATAGTTTTGAAAACAATCGTTGACTGGCTGCAAAAAAACAATATATAACATGACTGACTTAAACGGCAACGAGCGAAAAAATATTCGCATAGGGCAAGTAATACAAATCGTTTTAAAAAAAGACCACCGCAACGGCGCGCTTACCGAAGGCATCGTAAAAGGAATTCTCACCAGCGCACCCAAACATACGCATGGCATAAAAGTTATTTTAGAAAGTAACCAAGTGGGGCGAGTGAAGAATATTTTGGAGGATTCGGAATAATAAATTTTAATCAATTTTATATTTGAAGCTTATGAAAAATTTCATTCTTAACTTATTTGTGCTAGTAATTTGTCCAACATTTGCGTTTAGTCAGGATACGCTTTACAGCTATTACAATACTGATTGGGCGGCCGTTAATCCAAAAAAGTATGTCTTCAAATATGCCCGCAAAGCTTTTATAAAAGGGGATTTATGGAAAATTCTGGATTTTGACGAAAAAAACAAACTCCTTAAAACAGGTTCTTTTACGAGTAAAAATTTTAAAACCAAACAAGGTGAATGGAAATATTATGAAGACGAAAAAATAAAAGAGGAAGGTGTTTACGAAAAGAATAAAAAAGTGGGCGAATGGAAATATTACCATGAAAATGGGCAAGTTTTTGGTTTAGGAAATTTTGCAAATGATAAAAAAGTGAATCAATGGAAATGGTATCATGAAAATGGCCAACTAAGCGCAGACGAAAAATACGAGAAGGGCAAACTAAAATCTGCAATTTAT
>JBBSPP010000404.1:0-3304 GCA_038258625.1 Chitinophagales bacterium | reverse complement strand
GCTCATGATTTTTTAGTTTAATTGTTAGGTTGGCAAATGTGAAAAAAGCAGTTGGAAATACTAGGGGTAGCATTGCTAAAGAAAACTTTTAAGATTGTTAATTAAAGCGAAAGATGAGGGTGAGTATAGTTGCATTGTTACCAAAAACTTGTTTTACTTTTAAAACCGCAAAACAAAAGCAAAAAAGGTATGACATACAGTATAAAAAATGATTTGGGTGATGGGTTAGTTGGCCCCGCCGGTGGCGTTACCAGGCAGTCGGAGACTGCCATTTATCAGCAAGTTCGATATGGCTTTGCTGCGCAAAAACATATCGAACAGCGGAATATTGACTTTAGCAGTTACCCTATAGGCAACTACACTGTAATTTTGATATGTGATGGAATAAATGTGGATGCTAAAAACTTACTTAAATTATAAACAGTCATGAAGAAAATAATAATTACAGCTATAATACTTGGTCTAAGTGCTACTAACTTAAAAGCTCAATTTGGTATAATAATATCTAGCGTAGATGCAACTATTGTAAGCTATACAATAGATTCTTTACAAATTGAAGTGGTTACTACCTTCCCCGGCGGACCGCCTGCACCCAATTTTGTAGGCGTATGGCAGTCAAAAATATTGAACGATACTTTATTTATACATCCACTATATGAATGGCCCGGATCTATTAATGCGTTTGGTAGCGGTCGGTATGATACCATTACAATTCAGTGGCCTTTGGGAATTAATAATATATTTATTAATCCAGGCATGCGAATGGTGTTGGCAACAAACCCCACGGGGCAGGATACTATATTAAGTAATCAAAATAAAACACTGTCGTTAACCGCCTTAGCTGTAAGTGTTATTGAAAAAGGATTTGCAGTAAATGTGTACCCCAACCCAGCACAATCTGCAATGACAATTAATCTAAATTTTGACAATGCGCAACAGTGTGAAATTGTATTATACGATTTAGTTGGCCGCGTGGTAGATGCCAATATTTTTAATGGAAAAATAGCGGCTGGTGAGCATCAAATCAATTTAGATTTATCGAGTAAGGCGCGAGGGCAATATTTGCTAGAAGTAAAAACCGAAACCGGCAAAACTATTATTCCTGTGCATAAACGATAGTGCCGAATCCTTTAATTTACTATTCAAGCTCCTAATTCTGGGAGCTTTTTTTTGGTATCTCTCCAAACCATTTTAATACTACCTTCGTCCTAATAAATTAAAATCCTTATTTTATGAAAAAACTATTTCTTTTCCTTAGCCTTATTACATTTTCGCTTGCCAGCCAAGCAACCCATATTGCAGGTGCCGAAATTTGGTATGAGCATGATACGCTCAATACTTATACCGTGCACCTAAAATTGTACAGAGATTGTGGCCCTGGTACGGCTACAATTGGTCCAACAGCTTTGGTCAAAATTTCCTCTGCTACATTCACAACTCCCAGCACTTTCTTTAATATGATAGTTGATACAACTGGGACTAACATTCCATTTAATCCGAGTGTCGTATATACTTGCGTACCCAATACATGTTCTAACCCCTCTGCGGTAGTATCTGGCTATGAATTGTGGCATTACAAGGGCACAGTAACATTGCCAGGGCAAGCATCTGACTGGGTGATGAGTTATGACAATTGTTGTCGTAATAATACTTCAAATTTAGTTGGAACACCAGGCACTTATGTATCCACCACGTTGGATAATTTGACCGTACCATTTAATAATGGATTGTCCATACCCTATGATGTGCTGTATAATTATACTGGCAATGTGAATCACTCCGTTAGCTTTGCCGCTATCGAACCTGATGGTGATAGTCTCGATTATCGATTTACCAATCCGTTATCCAACACTACTTCAATGGTACCATTCAGTGTGCCTCATACCGCTCAAAATCCTTTTCCAAATTCCACGCTTTCATTAAATGCACAAACAGGCGTTTTAAATTTTACAGCCACCACTACTGGTAATTATGTTTTTGCCATAGAAACCCGAGAGTTTCGCAATGGAGTACTAATTGGCCGTTCTACGCGCGATCATCAGGTAGAAATAGGCAGCGGCATTCCTGGTAATAATTTACCTACTATTTCGGGTATTAATGGTGGCACTTCGTTTGCCAATACTATTAATTACTGCGGTGGCAATGTGCCCATGTTTTTTAACATTAATACGAGCGATGCCAATGTATTAGATTCTACAACCGTGGTGCTTGTATCCGGCCCCGTTGGTGCAACAATTAGTACGAATACCGCTCAAAATCAAACCGCCACTTTCAATTGGCCGCTTTCTCAGTCGCTGGTTCGTTCGCAGCCCTATATTTTGGTTTTAGAAGTACGTGATAATAATTGTGGAATTCGGCAACAAGTGTACGAACTTTTTGTAAATAATTGTAACACGGACAGCGTATGGGCGGGCGATGCAAATGCTGATTTTACTTGCGACAATTACGACATTTTAAATATTGGCATTGCCAATGGAGCAACTGGAGCAGTAAGAGCTGGTGCTACCACAAACTGGCAAGCCGAGTGGTGTTTGAACTGGACCAATAATTTTGTGAGCAACATAAATTATAAACATGCCGATTGTAATGGTGATGGTACAGTAAATACCGCTGACCTTGCCGCCGTTACGGCAAACTATGGACAAATACATACAAAAACAAATAAGCTTGGTCAATACAAAACCCTTGGCTTGCCCGATTTGTATTGTGACCTTAGCAACTTACAAGCGTACAAAGGCAGCACAGTAAATATTCCAGTTATGCTCGGAACAATCACTTCTTTAGCAAACGATTTTTATGGGATTTCAGCAACGGTTGAATTACTCAATGCTCAAACGTCTGCACCAATATCTGTAACCAAAAATGTAAGTTGGATAGGAAATGCGAGCAATTCATTTAGTTTTGAAAAAAGCTTGACATCTAATAAATCAGCTTTCACATTTGTAAGAAATGATCAACAAAACTTA
This sequence comes from Chitinophagales bacterium, assembly GCA_038258625.1. Classification (GTDB taxonomy): domain Bacteria; phylum Bacteroidota; class Bacteroidia; order Chitinophagales; family Chitinophagaceae; genus JAGNRR01. The sequence goes on along the minus strand of JBBSPP010000404.1, from coordinate 338 downwards.
ATTGCGCAGCAAGGGCAGATTGGCGCAATAAATTTCCCAATCGATGCAGCTAGTATAACTGGGTCCAAAGTAATTGTTCAATTTTCGAATATTAAAATGATACAAAATTCGGGTGAAGAAATTACAGATTACAATGTGCTAACCGATACGATGACCATCCTTGCGCCGCTTGCTATAAATGATTTTGAAAAAAGATATGAAGTAAATGTGTACCCAAATCCCACGGAATCTGCAATGACGATTAATCTAAATTTTTACAATGCGCAACAGTGTGAAATTCTGCTGTACGATTTAGTTGGTCGAGTGGTGGACGCTACAATTTTTAATGGAAAAATAGC
>JBBSPP010000403.1:0-3304 GCA_038258625.1 Chitinophagales bacterium | reverse complement strand
GAAAATTATAACTTATGTCCGACCAGCATTTTACAAACAATATTTATTCTTTCAGTGATAAAGAAGTAACACAAAGTTCCAAGGTCAATTATCTGGACATTAAAAAAACGGCCTCAATTATAAGAGCCATTAATCACAAATTGCGCCAGAGCATTATTAAACTTCTGGAAGATGATCAAAAACTAACGGTAACGGAAATTTATGTGAAATTGCGCATTGAGCAATCTGTGGCTTCGCAGCATTTGGCAATTTTACGACGCGGTAATTTTTTGAAAACGGATCGAAAGGGCAAAAAAATCTTTTACTCCTTAAATAATAAATACCTAGATCAGGTAAATGTTTTTATAGAACAATTATTAGAAGTACACGAATAGTTTTTCTATTCTGGTTCGTCAGTTGATTCGTTATCCTTTTCTTCATCAAGAGAAGGATTTTTTTTGTCTGTAACTGAATCATCGATATGATCAGTATTTGAGGCATCCTCAGTTTCCGAAAAATTATCTTCAAATTTGGATGACCCATTTTCATCAGTTTCTTCAACATCTATTTCGTCAATCTCCCCATTTTCATTTACTACCATTTTTGCCTCACCAGCGTTGGGCAAAGCTTCGGTAGCATCGGTAGGTATAATATTTTCATACTGATTTATTTCATTCAGCTTGGGTAAATTATCAATACTATTAATGCCCAAATAATCCATAAAACCATTTGAGGTACTGTATAATAAGGGTTTACCAACAGCCTCTTCGCGCCGACCGCTAATTACAACTAGCTCCAAATCCAATAATTTCTGTACAGAATAATCAGAGTTTACCCCCCGTATGTATTCTATTTCACTTTTAGTAGAAGGCTGCCGGTAAGCAATAATTGCTAATGTTTCCATGGCAGCAGCAGAGAGTCTTTTACGAAATTTAGAACCATTTAATTTCGCAATCATTGGGTGAAAAATACTTTTACTCAAAAACTGAAATCCGCCGCCCGATTTTTTTACCTCGAACGGGTAAAAACTTGCAGCATATTTATCAACGATTGCTTCTAAGGCCGAGGGTAATTTTTCCAAACTCTCAGGCTCTATATCTTCTATACTTTCCTGTATTGCTTGCGCAATTTCGTCTGCATTAATAGGCCTATCTGCCGCAAAAATAATGGCCTCAGAGTGAAGCATCAGTTGTTCTAAATTCATAATTGCCGTAAAAATAAGGGCGATAAAATTGAGAGCGGACATCTTTAATACACAGGTGTGGAGAATATTTTTTAACGCTATCTCCGCGTGGTATCATTGCTTTATCTTTTAGTAAAAAAGGCATTTTATAAATGAGGAAGTTATCACATTTCTTTATAAATTATCGTACCAGAAATTTTGTAACAGTCTGCGCCTCTTCATTTTTTAATTGCAACAAATAAATTCCGCTATGCAAAGCAGATATAACGAGCTGATGCTGCTGTTGACCAGTGATAATTTTCAACTGTCCCGCCAAAATTGCCCGCCCAGCCAAATCAATAACCTTATAATGTACTAACCTATTTTTTGCTGAAAATGAAAGCAAATTGAGCGTGGCAGAAGTTTCTCCCACCACTTTTACAGAAAAATCATCCTTTAAAAAACTAGCTACACCTAGCGGACCATCGGTTATTGTAATATCATCCAACGACCATTCGTCAGCTTTCGAAGTATCCGAAATGTATTTGAAGGCCACATAAAACGCAGAAGACTGAAAGGGCGTCAAATCGGTATTGATGTAATGCGTCCAGAATGAATTTAAAATGGCGAAATTATTCACCTGCAAGGAAGTCCATGTAGCCAAGCTGGGTGCACCAATTCCGATATAATTTGTCGATACCAAAATTTCTTTTGTGGTAAAAGCCTGAAAACGAGATTTACTCCAAAAATGCAACTGCGGTGCATTCAAACCACTCACATCAATGGGCGGCGAAATCAGCCAATCTTCATTTGCCTTTGGGCTTGGCGCCAAGCCGTTCATTAGCACAGCCGCTGTATCAATATGACCCGCATTTGTGCAACGCCAATTTTGTTCACCATTTTCAGAGTAGGCGGTAAAATTGCCAAATGAAGGAGCATTACAACCGCCAAAATTTTCATTTAAGGTTGTAATAGTTGTGGGCACAGCTAGCGTTTTAAAATTCCAAGTCACATTATTATTTATCCCTGTAAACGAAAGATTGCCATTAAAAAAAGTATTAGAATCAATCTGTATTGCATAGCTTTTATTAGGCAACAATACCAACGAATTGTATGTAAACGATGCACCATTCTGCAGTAACGTATTGGCAGGCACGGTTATATCATTGGCTGAGTTATTCATATCTTTTATATAAAAATTGCCCGTGCCAACTTGAGTAACAGTATCTGAAAACGTAAAAATTAATGATGTGGTTGTAAATGAAACAGTTGAATCATTATCCATTGGCAGCATAGAAACCATTGTAAGTGGCCCCGAAGGTATTGGCCCAGCTGAACTTTTCAGTGTGAGACTGACATCATCTACCGCCAATCCATCATCACTCCCTGCAATATTTATATCCACCCACTTAAAAAATAGTGTATCGCCAATTGGAATATTTACATTTATAGTGCCCAAAACTGGCAATTGATTGATAGCCAAATTTCCATCTAATGTGCCGCCACTTGGCGGATCCACCGCCGAAAAAATATCCAAAGCCGATGCCCGAACCCAAGTAGCAGTAAGATCCGACAAACTATCAGCGTTTACAGAATAGTAAAAATAACAAGAGTCAAGACCCACCGTATTTGAAACTCGCCATTGCTCCATCGTAGCTAAAATATCTATTGAGTTTAGCACGTAACCTGTATTATTTTGAAAACCAAAACCATAGCTCGGTACCAAGCCACCCGTTTGCAAACCACCCAATGCACGGTCAGTGCTGCTGGCAGATCCATAACTGTACGTATTACCCGTAGTAGAACTGCCCGTACTCACACCATAATCAGCATTTGCCGAAGAGCCAGTTTCATAAATTGCCCAACCGTTTGGTAGCAGATTGCCGGTGGTTCCTGAATTGGCCAAGCTATCAAAATTTTGTAAATAACTACCGTACTGCATATTAAAAATTGTTTGAGCAGAAAGGATTTTACTAAATATTAAAAAAATAAAAAGGAGTTTTATTATTTTCATGATGATTATTTTTTCAAAAATTTATTTCACATCAGTCAATCGTCTGATGGAAATTCGATTGGCGGTGGAGATACTATATAAAAATCCTGTCACCGATTTTGATTCGCCAAGGGGTGCTGGCACGTTGGCAAACTCGGCAGATGATTGGG
>JBBSPP010000402.1:0-3319 GCA_038258625.1 Chitinophagales bacterium | reverse complement strand
TGTTTTTTCTTTCAAATCACTCGCTAGTTTCATAGCTGCTTTTTCGCTCGAAATTAATTTGTAGATCAACCGTATTTTTCTATACACAAATTTCTCCAACAAATTAGAAATAAAATAATAGCAAAAAACAAAAAGGACAATTAGGACAAGCAAAAAATAACCCCAATGTTGGGAGAGCAATAAAACCAACACAGCAGCCAAAAGCGAAATGCAAGCAGCCGCAATCAACGATAATTTTTTATGAGAAAGATTTTCTAAGTTCAGCCCACGCACGAGGTCAAAAGTAAACGTTCACACTTAAATTTCGAATTTATACCCAACCCCTTTTATGGTTTGAATAAAATCGTCATTTAGTTTTTTACGAATTTTTCGGATGTGTACATCTATCGTTCTATCGCCAACAATTACTTCTCGTCCCCACACATTGTTCAAAATATCTTGTCGTAAAAAAACTTTGCCTGGCTTGGAAGCTAATAGTGACAGCAGCTCAAATTCTTTTCGTGGAAAAATAATTTCATCACCTTTGAAGCGCACAATAAATTTTTCACGGTCAATTTCTAAATCGTCAAAAATGATCACGTCTGATTTTGCGTTCAGCCTCCGCAAGGTAGCTTTTACTTTTGATACAAAAAGTTTGGGTTTAATAGGTTTGGCTATATAATCATCAGCACCAACTTCGAGTCCAAAAATTTCGCTTTCTTCATCGGCAAGTGCTGTTAAAAAAATAATCGCCGTATCTTTTAATTCGGGAATTTGGCGGAGTTCGCGGCAGGTTTCAATCCCGTTCTTATGTGGCATCAGTCTATCCAACACAATCAAATCAGGAATTTCTTCAGTAGCTATTTGTATAGCTTCTAAACCATTCGTAGCCGTACTTACTTGGTAATTTTCTTTTTGCAAATTGAAAGCTAGGATATCCAAAATATCTTGCTCATCATCAACCAACAGAATTTTTGCTTCAACCATTTAGGTTTTATTTGCACGCGAAATTACACCATAGCCCTCGGTAAAAGCCGCGTGTAGATTACCAAATCATTACCATTCACATCATTCCTGCGTAGCCTGCATTTCCCGTTCCAATTTTTCTAGTTTCAATTGTTCTTTGCGCAATCTAAGCTTTTGTTTCTCCAATTCAATTTTTGCTTTTGTGCGTTTTTCTGCTTGTTTAATATTTTCATTTGTGCGTTTTTCTGCTTGCCTAATTCTTGCCTCGGCTTGTTTTTCATCATCCTTTATTGTTACATCCACATTGTCAATTTCATCCGCCGCTTCTTTCAACCCATCGCCAATTTCGTTAATTGCTTCGCTTACATCGTCCATTGCTTCGTCAATATCTTTTTTTACTTCGCGCCGTTCTTCGTCACTCATATCTTCCCAATCCCAATCATCATCACTGCCATACCGAATTACATTATTGCCAAAATGCAACCCGTTAAATTCTTTTTCCAGAATAGCCATTTTGCCTTTGGGCACATAAACAGTAACCTCGGCATGCTGAAACCGAAAAGGCTGATTGCTCGGAATGCTAAGATGGCGTGCCAGGTATAATTGATTGTCTCGGAACTCGGTACGGTAGCTTGCAATTTTGGCATTTTGGGCTGCTCCTGTTCTTGCTTTTCCTAGTGCTACTATTTTGGTTTTTACATAAAAACTATCATTTGGGCTCACTCTTTTTTTATACGAAACGATGCGCGAATACTGTTCGCCATTTTCTTCTTCATAAAAATTTTTGATAAACGAAGTGGAATGAACAATACCGCTATTTGAAAAATCATCTTCTAGTTCATTCACATACAATGTATCGCCAATTACAGGGATTATTGTTTTTGTTTCTACATACGATTTGGTATTCATCTCGCCCAGGAGCAATGCCGCCAATGTAATGGCCGATGCCAAGCCCAAAGCCCACAGCCCGCCAAAACTCATGCGTAGCATATTGTTAGGCCCTTTGGCCCCCGTCATTCTTCGTAGGCCCCATACTATAAACGCAACAAGTGGCAGGAGAATAAAAAATAAAAATGTAAGCGCGCCCAACCACTTTAGCAGCGGCGAATACAGCACAGCACTTGTAAGTGGTAGCATAAAAAAAGACCCTACCGACAAACCAACAAGTGTAAAAAATAATGGAATAATTATAATGCCAATTAAAATAAACGCAATAATTCGTAACATAGTATTGATGCTTGAATTAGCGCTAGGCGCAGAATTTATACGCACTTTTTCCTCGGTCATGGTATTGATATTAATATCCTCGCCACGCGAGAGCAATTCTTCCATTGGCGTTTCTTTTTCCTTAGTAGTAATCCAAAGTACGATGTACGCAATAATCACAAACCCAATTGCCGAGCCATTAAAAAATGTAAAATCAAATCCAAGAAAACCTTCCATGCCTACATTCAAAATAATTGGGCTGAGGAAAATGATGCGCACAATCCAAGCTTCGGTTTTGAAAAACGATGCTAGACCGCCACATACTCCAGCAATAATTTTGTCAGACGGATTGCGGTATAATCTTTTGCTCAGGTTTTCGGGAAGGAATTTGGGCTTCAGCACCACCCACATAATTATATAAGCGAGCAACCCCACGCCTTTGCTGATCAGCGTTACGAGCACAAACAAAATCCTGAATGCCAGCGGGTCTATAGAAAAATAATTACCCAAGCCGCCACATACACCGCCCACTACTTTTTCATTTTGGCTGCGGTACAGTTTTTTGTCTTTAATTGTTTCTGTAAACATCGGCTCATCTTCTGCCGTGCCGGTCTCAAAATCTTCGAGTTCATTTACTTCGCCTATGCTATTTTTTATATCCGCAACGTCCGCCTCGGTAATCGGCACACCGCTTACTTTCATTTTGGATTGTAGCATTTCGCAAATGCGCAGTTTGAGATCTTCAAATATTTCGCTACCATCAGGTTGGGTCAAAAAATATTCTTTTAGTTGAGACTCGTACAACTCAAATTTTTTGTATGCGGCTTCTTCAAACTTTAAATCTTGCGCGCAGTATTTAATATCTATTGTTTTCATAATTATTTCGTTTCGTTATTTTCTTAAATTGGGGGCAATCGGTTTATTTATTTGCTAATTCTTTTTACAGCGGCGGCTAATTCTATCCAAGTTTGTTCTAGCGCGGTATAAAATTTTTGGCCTTCTGTGTTCATCATAAAATATTTTCTCGGAGGGCCACTTTGGCTTTCTACCCAACGATAATCTAGGTATCCTGCTTTTTTTAACCTAGTGAGTAATGGGTCCAGCGTCCCTTCTAGTCTAGGCATCCCTGTTGTGTTTAGCTCCTCCACAATCTCGGCTGGGTACACCT
>JBBSPP010000401.1:0-3329 GCA_038258625.1 Chitinophagales bacterium | reverse complement strand
TGGTGAATAATATTGTGCTTTATTTTCCAAAAAAAGGTGCCGCCGCCCATGGCATCGCCGCCCATAAAAGCAATAAAATTATTGAGTTTTACATTCTTACTGTAGCTGCCGTGCGCTGCATCGTGCATTACATTGAACCCAATTGAAGCTTTTGTAAGCCCCATAAGCGCAAACAAAACTACCGCCCACCAAGAATTGGGCATCACGAATAGCACGATGGCCAACATGCCAAAAAGTGCTGTAAATAAAATGATGGTTTTGGAATATAGTTTCCAATTGCCGCGCTCGCTCAAACCCTGCGAACTGAAAAATTCTTTCACTCGCTCATCGAGTAAGTTTTTGAAGGGCTTCAGTTTATTATTAAATTTTACTTGGTGCATATATTAGGTGCATGGATTAAAGGTTTACAAAGGTAAGGCGGCGAGCTTAAACAAGTGAATTGATATTTGTCAGTTTTTTATACAATAAGTGCCGCTGCGCCCAAAATGGCCACATCATTATTGGGCAGTTGGGATAGTGCTATGGTTACTTTTCCTTGGTAAATTTTTAATAAGTTTTGTTCAAAATATTTTATAGTAGGGTCTAAAATCAAATGCCCAGATTGTGCCAAGCCGCCAAACAAAATGATTTTTTTGGGCGAGGTAATTGCTACGGCATCGGCTAGGCATTGCCCCAATATTTTTCCTGTGTAATCAAATATTTCTAGCGCAGTGGCGTCGCCATTTTTTGCAGCCTGCGAAATTTTATATCCATTTATGGTTGGTTCTTTTTGGAGTACAGAATCTGTTTTTTTTCGTTTCAAAAATTCTTCGGCCGTGCGCACAATGCCCGTGGCGGAGGTATAAGTTTCTAGGCAACCGCAGCGCCCGCATCCGCACCGCCTGCCATCGCGCACGGCAATTACGTGGCCGATTTCGCCCGCCAGCCCATCGTGGCCATAAATTAAATGGCCATTACTTACAAACCCGCTACCCACGCCCGTGCCGAGAGTTACCATTATAAAATCATCAATACCTTGTGCCGCACCGTATGCTCGCTCGCCCATAGCGGCGGCATTTGCATCATTTGTTATTTTTATTTTTGTATCAAAATGCACTCTCATTTTATCGGCCAAGGGTAAAATTCCTTGCCATGGCAGGTTGGGCGCAAACTCGATTTGGCCAGAATGAATATTGCCATTTGGTGCGCCAATGCCTATGCCGGTTAGTTCAGTAAGTTGATTTTCGGGAAGTCGTTTTTTTATACTAGTGGCTAGCTTTGCAATATATGTTTCAAAATCTATATGCCCCGTGGTAGAAATTTTTGCCTGAGCTATAATTTTTGCTTCGTTATTTACCAATCCCCAAATTGTATTGGTGCCGCCTATGTCTATGCCTATTTTCACGCCGTGAATTTAATGTATAATGAGGAGATTTTTTTTTGTACTAATTCACAAATTACAAGTTGGGTTTTTTTACTAGGTATTTTTTTATAAAAATACATTTTCATTCCTGCCGAAGCTTTTATTATTTTTACCGCCTTGGCAGTAAGTAAAAACATAAAGAAAGGCATTAAAATATCTTTGGGGAGTGTGCTGTTTGTGTGGCTGGCGTACTCGTTGTATCATCAAATACAATCACAAGATAATTTGCAAACATCATTGCACACATTGTTTGAAGAATGGACGCCTCAAAAAATTGTTGGCCTTGTCATTGTTTTTTTATTAATGATCTTGAATTGGAGTATTGAAAGTATTAAATGGCGCATGCTGCTAAAGCATACCGAGCAGCTTAGTTTTTTTGCTTCATTTCAATCTGTGCTAATGGGGCTGGCGGTTTCTATAGTTACGCCCAACCGAATTGGCGAGTATCTTGGGCGTATTTTATATTTAAAAAATACCAATAAACTAAAAGGAATATCGATTACTATTATAGGGAGTTTTGCTCAAATTTTGGTTACGAGCGTCTTTGGCGTGTTGGGGCTAATATTTTATTTGTGGGCTGTAGAGCAGTCGTTGTTTTTGTACATTTTACTAGCGGCCAGTTTGGTTATGGCGGGTATCATGTTTTACATTTTATTTCATTTGGATTTGCTCGTTACTTTTTGCAAAAAAATACCATGGCTAAAAAAAATAAGCGTCTATATTGAAGTGATAAAACGCTACGAACGTAGCACACTAATCAAATTAATATTGTACGCTGCCGCACGTTATTTGGTTTACTCTACGCAGTTTTTTTTACTCTTATATATTACACACCAATATTTCCTACCCATGGAAACCTTTGCGGGCATCTGGTTATTGTTTTGGATTATTGCTGTGATTCCATCTTTTGTAATTGCCGATATTGGCGTGCGGGGTAAAACGGCGGTTACATTTTTGGCATTCGTCAGCGGGAATGCTTTGGCGATTTTGGTGAGCAGTGTGCTCCTGTGGTTTATCAATTTGATACTGCCTGCGCTTATTGGTTGCCTTTTTGTTTTCCGTATTCGGATGTTTGATTCAGATTAATATTTGTGGAATGATGTAACGTGTAAGGTGGAAAGCTCAACGTAAAATTTTTCTTCTATACCATAAATCTCTTAGCAAACTCTAAAACTAAACCCTCTAAACCAATTTGCTAAATCAACTAAACTATCTGGTTAAAACCGCTAAACTTTTAAACCTAAACTCCCTCAATTATTTTTTCCTTAACATTCCTCTTTTTAAACAAAACAGTTTACATTTGTCAGCAATATAAAAACTAACTAACATGAAAAAACTGGCATTATTAACAATGATTCTTTTGTGCGTTTTCACTTTTGATTCATCAGCACAACGTAAGAGAAAAAGAACAGCAACCACACAAGGCAATTGGGTACTCCGTTTTGGGGGCGGCTTCAGTGCTGACAGACAGACAAATGATTTCAACTCATTTGAGACGCAAAGCAATGCATTTTACTTCAACCCTACCATTACTTATATGGTGATTGATAATTTGGAGATTGGTGTAAATGTTGGGGTAGATAATATTTACAACCGTACAGAAACTGGTACTAATGCACGAACCGAAACAACAGGAACTGACGTGTCTTTTGGTTTGTTCGGTCAAAAGTATTTTCCAATGAATAACTGGTTTGCTTTTTATACAAATGCAAACATTGGTTTGCTAACTGGTAGCCGCGAAATTGATGTGGTAACTGGTTCTACAACTGCAACTTCGGGCGTTGATCGTAATGGTGTACGTGGTGGTGTTGGCTTTGGTTTAATGTTTACTCCTTTCAATGCATTGGGTCTTTACAGTGATTTTGCAGGATTGACATTATCTAATGTAAAAAATAATCCTGACGGTCCTAATAACTCAACTAGTAAT
>JBBSPP010000400.1:0-3336 GCA_038258625.1 Chitinophagales bacterium | reverse complement strand
TTGCTGTTGGACGATTATATTTCGGTGATAGAAGTGGCCAATCCGATGCACAGTTTGTGGAGTGACGGGCGTTGGAATAAACTTACCATGGCTCACGGTTGCTATTGGGGCAAATGTACTTTTTGCGATGTAAGTCTTGATTATATAAAAAATTACGAGCCAATTACCGCCACATTATTGGCAGATAGAATGGAAACTATTATAGCCCAAACGGGCGAACACGGTTTTCATTTTGTGGACGAAGCGGCACCGCCCGCACTCATGAAATCGTTAGCACTTGAAATTATAAAAAGAAAAATAACCGTTACTTGGTGGGCGAATATTCGCTTTGAAAAAAGCTTTACTGCCGACCTTTGCAAACTGTTGAAAGCATCGGGTTGTATTGCAGTTTCGGGCGGATTGGAAGTGGCGAGCGATCGACTGTTAAAACTAATTGATAAAGGCGTAACGGTAAAGCAAGTGGCTCAGGTTACAAGAAATTTTACTAATGCGGGCATAATGGTACACGCTTATTTAATGTACGGCTACCCAAGCCAAACCGTGCAGGAAACTATTGATAGCCTCGAAATGGTACGCCAACTTTTTGAACTTGGCATTATACAGTCTGGCTTTTGGCATCAGTTTGCGCTTACAGCCCACAGCCCCATTGGGCTGAATACTGAAGCTTTTGGTATTACGCCACAGCTTAAAAAAATAACCTTCGCAAATAACGATGTAGAATTTACAGATAGCACGGGCATTGATCATAGTCAGTTTTCTTTTGGGCTAAAAAAATCCTTGTACAATTTTATGCATGGGATGTGCTTTGAGTATGATTTGCAGCGGTGGTTTGAGATGGAAATTCCGCGTACCACCGTTCCGCCAAATTATATAGAAGATTGTCTGAACGATGAAAAAGATTTGTTGCTAAAGTTGAAATCGAAAATTGTGTGGCTAGCATCAGCACCACAAATAAGGCAACTAAAAAAAGGACAAGTAGCATTAGTTTTTCATACAAATACAGAAAGCCTAAATGTAAAAATGGAAAAAACCAAAGGGGAATGGTTCGCAAAAATTATTTCGGACGTGGCTTTTTTTAATAGTGAAACCAGAACACTGAATGATGTAAAACAGCATTACGAAAAAGAGTTTGATGATTTCGAAATTTTTTGGTTTTCCAAAGCAGTGGAAAAAGTAAAAGAATTTGGCTTGGTGCAATTTTAAAAAAATAGAAAGAAAACATTATTGACATGTTGGATGTAAATTAGTTGTGTGAAAAATGTCCTCTTGTTTTTAATACTATTTCCTGCCTGCGTTGATGCGCAAAATTTATCAAAATTTGTAAATCCGTTCATTGGCACGGGTGGGCACGGTCATACATTCCCTGGCGCAACAGCGCCTTTTGGTTTATGCCAGCTTAGCCCCGATACGCGCGTGGATGGTAGCTGGGATGGCTGCGGCGGCTATCATTATAGCGATTCTGTAATTTACGGATTTAGTCATACACACCTAAGCGGCACAGGCGTAAGTGATTATGGCGATATATTATTGATGCCCGTTACCAAAGAAATGGCCCTGGATAATTATCAATACAAATCAACGTTTAGTCATGCTAAGGAAAAAGCCGAGGCTGGCTATTATCAAGTTTTTTTAGATGACCCAAAAATAAATGTAGAGCTCACCACAAGCCGCCGTTGTGGTTTTCATAAATATACTTTTCCCGAGAATGCCGAGCAATATGTGGTGTTGGATTTAGCACATCGCGACGAAGTATTGGATAGCAAAATGGAACAAATTGATGCGCACACGATTCGCGGTTATCGGTTTTCAAAAGCTTGGGCTACGAATCAAAAAGTTTTTTATGAAATTAGATTTGGAAATGAAATAGAGAATATTATTTACGAACCATTAAAAGGAGGAACTAAAACAACCGCCATTAATTTGTCAAAAAGTCATCGCGCTTTGATTAAATTAAAAATTAAAAATTCAGAATTCAACATTGCGCAGTTAAAAGTTGGCATTAGCGGCGTGGATGAAAATGGAGCGCACAATAATTTAGAAAAAGAAATTCCGCATTGGGATTTTGATAAAACAAAAAAGTGGGTGCAAGATGAATGGAATCAGGAGTTGAGTAAAATTGTTGTTTCTGAAAAAAATGAGACCCACCAACAAACGCAGGGTGACAAAAAAGTAATCTTTTACACGGCCCTATACCATTGCATGATAGCTCCAAACATTTATAGCGATGTAGATAATCGCTACCGTGGCCGCGATGATAAAATTCATAACACCGAGGGCAAGTTTGATTACTACACCGTTTTTTCTTTGTGGGATACGTATCGGGCATTGCATCCCTTGCTAACAATTATTGATAAAAAAAGAACGAATGATTTTATAAATACGTTTATCAAACAATACGAACAAGGCGGCCGATTACCTGTGTGGGAGCTAAGCAGCAACGAAACAAATTGCATGATAGGCTACCACGCCGTAAGTGTAATTTGGGATGCGTACAATAAAGGCATTCGAGATTACGATGCCGAAAAAGCATTTGAAGCCATGAAAAGTATTGCCACCGAAGATATTCCCGGCGTGCAATCTTATATGAAATATGGCTACGTGCGCGCCGAAGACGATCATGAAAGTGTAAGCAAAACATTGGAGTATGCTTATGACGATTGGTGTATTGCGCAAATGGCAAAAGCCCTTGGCAAAGAAGAAGATTATAAAACATTTGAAAAGCGCAGCCACAATTGGATAAATGTTTATGACCCTACAACGGGTTTTATGCGTGCGCGGAAAAACTCAACCTTAATGGAACCTTTTTCGCCCTACTTGGTGGATAATAATTATACGGAGGCCAACTCTTGGCAGTATAGTTTTTATGTGCCGCATGAGCTTGATAAATTGATAGAGGTGAGCGGAGGGAAAGAAAAATTCGAGGAAAAACTAGACGCGCTTTTTGTAGCAAGTACTGAAACTATGGGACGAGACCAAAGTGATATCACAGGTTTGATAGGGCAATACGCGCATGGTAATGAGCCAAGCCATCACATTGCATATTTGTATCATTTACTTGGAAAACCAGAAAGGGGAAATGACATCATTAAAAAAATAATGAATGAATTTTATACAAATTCGCCGGATGGCTTAATTGGTAATGAAGATTGTGGGCAGATGAGTGCTTGGTATGTAATGAATGCTATGGATATTTATCCGTTTTGCCCTGGGAAAATGGACTACATTTATTCAGGTGTAGAACTTATACATGGTAAACTTGTTGATTCAATTGAAAACAACATTATAGGATATGATATTCGTCAAAATTATAATAATGGAGAAGCTGATTCTATTATT
>JBBSPP010000399.1:0-3342 GCA_038258625.1 Chitinophagales bacterium | reverse complement strand
TATCTGCATCAACCAAGGCTTCGGTCAAGCTTTGATTTTTTCCATTCACAAATTGTGCTTTTCGTTTGTCCAAATCGTCGCGCTCAACAGATAGCAAACCTTTGCTATCAAACATGAAAAGATTTTCTTGTTTCAGGCCAAGCTTTAAATATAATTTGGAGCAAGCTATGGCCGAAGCACCTGCACCGCTCACTACAATCTTTATATCTTCAATTTTTTTACCTTGAATTTCGAGCGCGTTAAGCATCGCTGCCGACGAAATTATGGCCGTGCCGTGCTGATCATCGTGCATAATTGGAATGTCCAATTCTTCAATGAGCCGCTCTTCAATATCAAAACTTTCGGGCGCTTTTATATCCTCCAAGTTGATGCCGCCAAAAGTTGGCGCAATTGCTTTTACCACTTTTATAAATTCTTCAACATTGGTTTCGTTTACCTCAATATCAAATACATCAATGTCGGCGTATATTTTAAAAAGCAATCCTTTCCCTTCCATTACGGGCTTGCTGGCCAACGCGCCAATATTGCCCAAACCTAACACTGCCGTGCCATTGCTTATCACTCCAACTAGATTTCCCTTGGCAGTATATTTATAGGCGTCGCTCGGATTTTTTTCTATTTCCAAACATGGATCAGCCACACCGGGCGAATAGGCGAGCGCCAAATCTCGTTGGGTCTTGGTGGATTTTGTGGGTACTACTTCTATTTTTCCGGGTCGGCCTTGGCTATGATAATCGAGCGCGTCTTTTTTACGTATATTTTTTCCCATGAATAATTTTTTTAAGAGTTTGTGAAAATACTATAAAGGAGTTTTGTACTCAATTTTTATATTGTCTAACTTTATCGCCTCTATAAAATTATGATTCAACGAATACAAACTATCTGGCTTTTGCTGGCAATCCTCTCTGCGAGTATTGCGTTTTTTTTACCTTTTGCTGTAGAGTTTAGCTCGGCCATTGATACCACGGTGGTGGAAGGCGAAGGGCTAAATGCTATCAATAATATATTGGCAACCATACTTATTGGCGATATTATTGTATGCGGGTTTATTGGTATTGGCACATTTAAAAAACGAAAAATACAAAAAGCATTTTGCGTAATTGTGAGCTTGCTCAGCGCCGTGTGCATTGCCTATATGATTTACGCCGCCGAGTTTGAGGAAGGCGTGCAACGCAAAATTAGCTTTGGCGTTATCGCCCCAATTCTATCTTTTGTTTTTGGCATACTCGCTTTTAACGGCGTGCGCAAAGATGACAAATTAGTTAAAAGCCTCGACCGTTTGCGCTAATGAAAACATCAATTAAATATCTACCAATAGCAATTGTTGGCTGTCTATTTTTTTTAGGCGCTTGTACAAATGATTTAAACTCGGGCGGCAAGCACATTCGCTTAGGCGATGAAAGCATGATTGTAACCGAAACGGATACCAATAACCTAAAAAATTACACGCGCGATATTTCACAAACCGAGCAGGACGAAGGCGAAATAGCGCGCATCATGGTACAAGTAGATAGCATAAAAGTGAGCGAAGAATTGGCCACCTTTACCGCATCCGATTCTACCCTTAATGGTTTTTCTGTTGAGTTTGCAAAATGCAAAGTTGTATTTGATGGGCTTGGTGCTAAAGAACTAACCGCTCAAAACCCAGAAACGAACCGCAGTGTAAGCTATATGGTAACGAGTGGCGATTTGGCCAAAATGAAATTAAAAGTAATTGGGCTAAAAGAGGTAGCTATAAAGGAGCGTATTTATACCAAGCTAAAAGTTGCGAATGGCGACGAAGAATATTTGCTAAAATCATTGGGGCGAAAAATATCAAATTGGTTTCCGTTGGCTGGTAAAGAGAATGTGTTTATCGCTTTGGGCGATAATAGTTTTCAGTTTAATGATTTATCAAATGCCAAACTAAGAGAAGCACTGAAAAAAGAATTGCTGGCAAAAAAGAAAAATCAATCCGAAATAAATGAATGGATGCAACGCGTAAAAAACACGAACGATTATACCGATGCTCCCTGCAAATTGTACGTGGCCACCGCGCAATTCAGAATTAGCGGAAAGAATGAAAAAGGCGCAGTGAATAAGTTGATACAGTTTGATATTGTCGAATAACTTTTTTGGATAGCTTATTTTTTTAAAAATGTTGAATTAAGAATTTGTAATTCTTTATTTCATTTTCAAGAGTTTTCCCGATATAATTGGTTGTTGCAACAATCTTATCCTCAACCTACGAGCTGAACATGTTTGGCGTTATAATTTTTCCAGAAAATATCCAGTTTAATAATTTGATACTTTAAACTATAATAAAAGTAAAATTGCCAAATTTATTGAGTACAACCAAAAGTGTATGGACATGGCGGAAAGAGAACTTCGGTTTAATTACTACCGTTTAATAAGAAAAAACCTACAGACAAAGCAAATACCGAATTTTTATAATCAAACGTTTTATCCACTTGGGCCAATCCCAAATTGTAGCGCCCTTGAAAAAACAATCCATTTTCAAGTTTAAAACCTGCCCCTGCCGCCATACCATAATCTAAATTTTCGGCAAAATCTTTGTCAACGCGTAAACCTAAAAATTTAGTTTCGGAGCTAATATTAAATCCTATCTGTGGCCCTATCTCCAAGCTTAATCCTTTGATGATATAAACTTTTGCCAAAACAGGTAACAGTATATAATTGAAAGTATTTTCGATATCAGTTCCCAAAATATTGTCTCTAAAAGTACCCCCTTGTGCCGAATACAACACCTCGGGCTGCAAGGAAAATCTCTCACCAAGCCCGAGTTCTACTACACCGCCGCCATGATATGCTATAATTGCCTCTGGATTAGTAGCATCAACACCATATAAACTGGCGTAATTAACGCCCCCCTTTATGCCTAAACTAATTTGTGCATTTGCCACTCCGCAACTAAGAACAACTGTAATTAATAATAATAACTTCTTCATTTATTTTATTTTCAGACAAAAATATCAGCAGTGCTATCACATGAATTACAAAATAATTATTTTTTATTATACTATTAAACGGGTGGCGTATAGAGGCTACTTCCGAAACCGATCATCAGTCAACGAATGTAAAAAAGCTTCTAGGTCTTGCTTTTCATTTTCGGTTAGCCCTATTCTTCCAGGCATAATTGTATCCGTGCCAATAGCATTTTGTACAAAATCCGTTGGGTTATCATAATAATCAATCACCTCGCGCAGGGTGTTGAACATGCCATTGTGCATGTATGGCGCTGTAATGGCTACATTTCGCAAGCCAGGAATTTTAAATTTCCCAATGTCGGCTACATTTTTTGTAACATGATAACGCCCGGAATCGCTTAAGTTTTTACCGTTA
>JBBSPP010000398.1:0-3343 GCA_038258625.1 Chitinophagales bacterium | reverse complement strand
ATATTTTTCTACACTTTTTTTGAAAAAAAATAAACCCTTTAATTACAAATGCTTTTCATGCTCCGTGATTGGAAAAAATGGAATTGTTCAATTTTTGTCTGGCGCATTTTATTAAGGGCTACTAATTTCTAGAAAAAAATTATGGCAGCATTACGAAATAGTATCTTCCTGACCGGGTCGCGCGTATGGCAAGCGCGATAAAAATTCAGTTTTATAATACGCATCGCAGCCACTACCGGTAATAGTATTGGCGGCTGCTAATTGTATAAAACCTTTTTCGTCCAACAGTTTTTCCTGCACAGTAACTTGTACAACATGCCCTATGATGATTGTATTTTTATTGAGCAGCGTGTGCGTTTCTGCCAGTTGGAGTCCAAATTTTATGACTGCTTCTTGTACAAAAGGAGCTTTCGTTTCGCCAATATATTCTTCGGTTAAATTTACTTTTTCAAACTCCGAAACGTCTCGGGCATACTTGGCCGATGCCTGGTGTGCTTGCATATAAAATGATTGCTGCACTTGATTGATGGTGTAGCTTTCGGTAGCCAAAATATTTTCTAAGGTATGCCGTTCACGATCAGCAGGGCGGCATACAAAACCATACATGGCTGGTGCAGATCCTACATGAAAAACTGAATTGAATAAGCCCAAATTGGTTTGTTGGTCGGCATTTTTGGTGCCAATTAAACACACCGATTTGTAGCCACCCAGCGAGTTTATCAGTTGGATACGATAGTCTGTATCCATATCAATTATTTGTTGATTCGTAAAATTTTTATAAGCCATCGTGCCGCAAATGTATGGCTGAAATTGACCGTTCGGTCGAAGTTATATTTACTCGAACAGCAAGATGAAATATTGCTTATTTTGAAATACTGACTTTGGTATTAAGCTTGATTTTATTTAGAAAAAAAGATTTTTGACCTAATATGACTGTCCTAAGGTTCTTAAAATTTCCCACCAGTCTGCTTTGCCTTCTTTTTTGCCTAGGCGTACAATAATTAATTTTTTGGCTGGGTTTACATAAATGTACTGCCCCAAAATTCCCTGCGCCATAAACTCGCCTGTGCTGGACGGTAGCCACCATTGATATTGATAAAAGTGAGCACTCCCATTTGTGCTATCAACTTTTGTAGATAGTGTGATCCAATTTTCGGATACAATTTGTTTGCCATTCCAGTTACCACTGTTTAAATATAGTCGTCCAATTTTTGCGTAATCGCGCGCACGCGCATTGATGCAACAAAATGTTTTTTCGAGGCCGTTTTTCTTTTTGTCTATACTCCAACTTGCGGCGTATTCCATTTGCAGCGGTTGCCAAATTTTTTCTTGCAGGTAAGTCGAGATTGTCATGGTTTTTAATGCTCTTTCTAAAACTAGTCCAAGGAGTTGTGAATTGCCGCTAATGTATTCGAACTTTTTTCCGGGTGTGTTTTTCAATTTTATTTTGCTCATGGCCTTGCGTAAATTTCGGCCATAGTAAAAAGTTGCAGCGTCGCCAAATGGGTTGCTGTAGGATTCATTAAATTTTATGCCTGATGTCATTTGCAGTAAATGTTCGATGCTTACTTTTTCTAATCCATTTTTTTTGAGTTCAGGAATATAATTGGTGATGGGTTCTTTTACAGATTTTATTAATTTATCATCCATCGCGCAGCCAATTAAAATAGACAGGATAGATTTGGACATGGAGAAAGAGGGGACGATAGAATTTTTAGTGTACTTGCTAAAATAATTTTCGTACTGGATGGTATCGTTTTGAATTATAAGGAAGGCAACGGTTTTATTGTCTGTCAATAGTTTTTCAAATTTAATTGATTTTCCTTCTTTGGTTAATTCTTTGGGTGCTTTACCTTTTTCAGTTGTTGCAAATTGAAACGTGGTGCTGCCTTTTTTTATTTCTCTTGACGGGAATTTTTTATAATCTTTTATATCGGCAAAATTGTAGGCTATGAATCTGCCTACTTTGCAAGACTGCAAGGTTGATAATATTAAAATGCTCAAAATTAGAAGACTGATTTTTTTCATAGAAGAGGTTCTTTCAAATGTAATGGTAATCATAGTATGAGATGGATCAAAATAATAAACGTATACTACTCCTTTTAATAACGCCGTTTTCAGCAAAAATGGACTTAGACTAAGCTAAATTCACAAAATACATATCAAGGTCACCTTTTCCTTTAGCAGCAATTTTTCCGCGGTGCTCGAATGTAAAAATGGCATCTAGTTTAATTAGTTCAAACGTAGCCTGGCTAACATTTACTTTTCCCACTTCGCCACAACTCTCGGTGCGGGCGGCGGTATTTACAGTATCGCCCCATATATCATACTGGAATTTTGACTTGCCCACAATCCCCGCCACCACATGCCCTGTATGAATGCCTACACGCATTTCAAACGCTGGTTCACCTTGTGCATCTTTTTCTTGTTTGCGATTGGTGATAAAAGCCTGCATTTCTAGCGCGGCAAAGATTGCGTTTTTTGTAGCGTCTTTTGTATGAACTGGCAAACCACTTGCTGCCATATACGCATCTCCAATTGTTTTTATTTTTTCCACTTCGTAGTTTTTGCAAATGCTATCAAATGCTTCAAAGCAGGTATTGATTTCGGCAACGAGTTCTTTTGCGCTCAGTTTTTCGGAAGTTTGGGTAAAGTGCTTGAAGTCTGTAAAAATGATGGATACATTTTCAAAATCTCGTGCTTCTGCTTTGCCGGTTTCTTTTAGCTCTTTGGCAATATCGGCCGGGAGAATGTTGAGCAATAAATTTTCTGATTTATCTTTTTCTGCTTCTATTATATTTTTTGCTTTTCGGGTATAGCGCCACCGGCTAAATAGCCCGATGGCCAGCAGCAAAAGGATAAGGGCAGAACCCAACAAAATGTTTCGAGTTTTGCTAGTTTTAATTTCTAGCAAGTGCGCTTTCTCGGCGGTGGCTATACTGTCGGCCAATACTTCTTTGTCAAACTCCATTTGTTTTAGTTTTTGGCCCGCTTCACTTCGTTGCAATGAATCTTCGGCGCGGTACATAAGTTCAATATATTTGAGTGCTTCTTTATTTTTTTCCAAAGCTTTATATGCCTGATACAAACAGCTATAGGTAGCTTGTTGACTGGGCAACGAATTAATTTCTGTACTTAGTTTGAGCGATTCTTGGCAAGCTGTAATAGCTTTTTTATAGGCACCTTGGTTTAAATGAAAGTCTCCAATCGTATTGAGCGACTTGGCTATTCCTACCTTGTCGCCAATTTTTTTTTTAATGCTCAGGCTTTGCTCAAAATAGTTAAAGGCTTTGTTAGCATTGCCTTCATTAAGGTAAATGTAGCCGATGCTTATTAGCGTAGT
>JBBSPP010000397.1:0-3354 GCA_038258625.1 Chitinophagales bacterium | reverse complement strand
TGTAATAATTTGTACCGGCCAAGCGCGCAGCTTCGGCAGTGGCGGGCCCGTTTTTGCCGCGCTCGATGGGTGCGCCTACGGCTATTAAACTTAGATCATGTTGTTTATACTTTTTTTCAACCGCGGCAAAATATCCATAAGCATCATAAAAAGTTCCTTCGATGGGACCTTCTTCTGCCCAACGTTTTGATGCAGAAAAAGAAAACGCCCACCCTTTTTTATTTAGTCCTGTGGAGTGCGTTAGCATCGTTCTGTTACGGTAATTTCTGTTTGTGCTAGCGTACGAAATACTTGTTTGCGGACGCTGCACACTGGCCGATGCATCAATAAACGTATTGAGTCCGTAACCGCCATAAGCATAATCAGTAGGTTGCAAACCCAATTGAATGGTGCGGGCACGGAATACATCATTCAGCCCCGAAATTGCATTGTAATACACGCCGCCTTCTTCCAAATCGTTGAGCGGAATGCCATTTATAAAAAGCGTATTTTGATCATTATCATACCCGCGCAGTCGGTAGAAAAATTGCCCCCAACCAAAAGTTGCAGCGCTTAAAAAAGGATCGCGTGCGGCATTCAATATACTCGAAACATTTTGCCCTGATGAAATTGCTGTGCCATCATCAGCGGAGGACACATCTTCAAAACCGATGGCCGAAATATCATTCACAAATGTATTGAGAGGTGCTTTTTCTACTAAAACTTCGATAGTTGGTAGTGTAGTCGAACCTATCCTCACTGTAATATTTACATCAAAATCCTGAAAACCGTCTGTACTAATTCTTGCTTCATACGTGCCTATTTTTTGCGTTACAAAACTGAATTCGCCTTCACCATTTGTAGTGGTTATTATTTTTAAGATGGGTATAGAAATAGTAGCTTCAATAATTGGTTCTTTAGTTTCTTGATAAATAATTTTTCCGAAGACGATGTTGTTTTGGGCTTCGCAATTTTTTGCTAAAAAGAAAAACAATAGTAAGAGTAGGGGCGATTTTATAATTGTCATAGCGGTTGGTCAAAGTTAATGGGTCGTATTGACTTTTGCAATAGCAAAATTATAAGTAGTTCGTATTATTTTTTACTCCGAAATAATTTTTATTTCTACTCTACGGTTTAATAATGCCGCTTCAGGATTTTCATAATCATTCAAAAAAATTTTATTAGAACTACCGTAACCAACGTAGGTCATTCTGTCTTTTGAGATGCCACTCTTTACGAGATACTTAAACACCCTTTTGGCACGTTGTACTGATAAATCACGCTGCCCTGTTTCTGGGTCATAACTATCATTCCCAGTTGTAATACAACAAATATGACCACGAATTTCGATGATTACATTTGGATTTTTAAGCATAAAATTCTTTAATTTATCAAGCTCTGGACCCGCCTGTTTATATAAAAAACTTGTTCCACCTTCGAATAATACTTTTGATAAGCGTATGATGGCTCCTTGTTCATTGATCAATGTATCCTCATATACAATATCTCTGGATAAGTTTTTTTCGCTTTCACCAACTACGTATAGTTCTTCATTTAAAGCATTTTCAATTGCATTGAGCCTGGGTATCCTACTCAATGAATCTTGTGCCATACACTGAAAACTTACAATTAAGAAGTAAGCAATTAATAAAAAACGCATACCCAAAAGTACGTTTGAGCCAACCAACCAATTGGTATTTTTTAGATACAATTTTTACCAATTCTCTCAATGCTCTTGCAATATTTTTTTTGCCCTATGCCATTTCGCTAAGTTGTAATACCTTAGCCAAATTCAATTTTTAAATTTACTTTTTATAAAAAATAAAAAATTATGGCAATACAATTATTAGAAAATTACGCAGAAGGCAATTGGGTAAAAGGACAAGGAGAAGGGCAAATATTACACAACGCATCCACGGGTGAAGAACTTTATAGCGCTAGTAGCAAAGGATTAGACTTTGGTGCCATGCTGCATTACGGCCGCACAAAAGGCGGCGAGAAGTTGCGCAAGATGGGTTTCCATGATCGTGGCTTGATGCTCAAAAAACTGGCCTTGCATTTACAAAAAAAGAAACGTGAATTTTATACCATAAGTTATCAAACGGGCGCAACAAAAGTTGACTCGTGGATAGACATTGAAGGCGGTATTGGCAATCTTTTTACCTACGCTAGCCTACGCAGACAGTTTCCCAACGAACCTTTTTACCTCGAAGGGCAAGCGGTGAATCTTTCAAAAGAAGGAACATTTATTGGCCACCATATTATGACGCCCAAAAGTGGTGTGGCTATTCATATAAATGCGTTCAACTTTCCGGTGTGGGGCATGCTAGAAAAAATTGCAGTGAACTTATTGGCGGGCGTTCCTTCGATTGTAAAACCGGCTACCATAACTTCTTACCTCACCGAAGCTGTGGTGAAAGAAATTGTGGCTTCTGGAATTTTGCCCGAAGGGAGTTTGCAATTAATTTGTGGTAGCGCGCGCGGCATTCTTGACCATGTAGAGCTTGGTGATGTTGTAACATTTACGGGCAGCCGGGCTACGGGCAATCTGCTAAAAGCCACGCCGCGTTTGGAAGAAGCGGGCGTTCATTTTACAATGGAAGCTGATAGTTTAAACTGTTGCGTACTCGGTAAAGATGTTACGCCAGATATGCCTGAGTTTGATATTTTTATAAAAGAAGTAGCGCGGGAAATTACAGTAAAAGCTGGGCAAAAATGCACAGCGATTCGCCGCGTAATTGTACCCGTAGAGCAAGTAGAAAATGTAAAAAATGCGCTCGGTGCGCGTTTAGAAAAAAATATTATTGGCAACCCAACAAATGAAACTGTACGTATGGGTCCACTAGCTGGTACTGACCAACGTATCGATGTATTGCAGGCTGTAGAAAAGCTAAATATTGAAAATGAATTAATCATTGGCAGCATTGACGAAAATTTTGATGTGCTAGATGGTGATGCAAAAAAAGGCGCGTTTATGAAACCGATGATTTTCTTTAATGATGCGCCTTATAAAAAATTGGCGTGTCATAATGTAGAAGCTTTTGGGCCAATTTCTACTATTATGCCCTACTCAGATTTAGACGATGCAATTGGTTTGGCCAAGCTTGGAAAAGGCTCGTTGGTGGGGAGTATTGTAACGGCTGATAATCGCATTGCAAAAGATTTCCTCATGGGGAGCGCGGGTACACACGGGCGCATTTTAATTTTAAATAAAGATTGTGCCAAAGAAAGTACAGGGCACGGTTCGCCCATGCCGATGTTGGTGCACGGCGGACCAGGTCGCGCGGGAGGAGGCGAAGAAATGGGCGGTGTACGAGGCGTTGCACATTACATGGACAGAACGGCGATACAAGGTTCGCCTACTACGATTATGGA
>JBBSPP010000396.1:0-3360 GCA_038258625.1 Chitinophagales bacterium | reverse complement strand
CGCAGTATTGCACATAAATACTCGCGCTGCCATAAGGTTCTTCTTGGTGCCAAGTAAGTTTATCTATCTCGGCTATCATGCCTTCGTCTGTGGGCGTTATAAAATGAGGTTCGGCATTGGTTGCCGCCAATACATAATCCATATACTTGCGCTCGTCGCGTTCAAAACCGGGGAATACGGCGCTAAAGGTTTTTTGTTTTTGGCTGTTATTTTTTTTGAGTTCGTCTATTACGCACACCACCAAGCTAGAATCTAAGCCGCCACTGAGGCTGCTGCCTACGCTCACATCACTACGCAAGCGGCGCGATACTGAGGTATAAAACAATTCGTTGAATTGGCTTTTGGCTTGCTCCAACGAAATTGAATAATTGGTTTCTTGCCAGGCAAGATTATAGTATGGCTGTATATCAATGGTCATACTATTCAAATCTATTGTTAGATAATGGCTATGTGGCAAGCGGGTACAATTATCATACAGGGTTTCACTAAGGTCTTGCGGATTGTTTACATATCCAAAGGAGATATAGTTAAACAGCATTTTTTGATTCACGGCTTTGGGTATGCCGCCTGCCCACAGGCATTTCATTTCGCTACCAAAATAAAAATGTTGGCCTGGTTCATAACTATAAAAAAAAGGCTTTTCGCCAAAACGATCGCGGGCACAAAAGGCGGTTTGTTCTACTTTATCATAAATCACAAATGAAAACATGCCGTCTAGCAAATCCAAACATTTTTCTTTGTCGCGGTGGTATAGCGCCATTAGTACTTCGGTATCGCTAGCGGTGTGAAACATAAAATCTTGTTTCAGCAGAGTTTCTTTTAGCTCTATATAATTATAAATTTCGCCGTTAAAAACTATTGAGTATCTATCCAAATAATGCATTGGCTGATCGGCCTCGTGGCTGAGGTCAATTATAGATAATCGTCTGTGGCCAAGACCCACCGTCCCATTTTCAGAAATCCAATGGCCTTCGCCATCAGGGCCGCGGTGGGCAATGATGTCGGTCATGCTTTTGAGGCGCTCAATATTTATCTGAGCAGGGTTTTTAGATAATATTCCGGCTATTCCGCACATGGTGGGCAAACTTAGTTATTTATCAGTAAACTTTGGCTCTCCCAAAGACTTGGGCTTTGTAGGCACCCACTATTATTTTTTACCGCCAATAATATTCCGAACCTTTTGAACCCCCGCCATAAACTTGAGGGGGTAATTTTTGTAAAACATAAAACCCGCTAGCCCTGAGTAAAGGGTGAGAATGCCAACTTTAATTAATACATCTTGCCACATAATATTGCGGATCAAAAAATAATGGTGCACTATAAAAAAGCCAAAGGCCAAAGCAAACAAGCCGAGCGCTAAACCAAATTTATACGGTACCGGATATACTTTATTTGATGCCTTAAAGATGAGTATAGGCACAATGAGGTAACCAACAATTGTACTAAACGCCGCCCCAATTTTGCCTAAGGGTGGGACCAATACAAAAAACAAAATGAAAGTAACCAAGGAGCCAATCAAAATACCTTTGGCTATGGGCTTCGTGTTTTTTGCAACCCCAAGTCCTACCACAGCGATATGAATCGAACCATAAATAATACCATTGAAGCACAGCAATCCTGCAACAAAGGTGGCAGAGTAATAATTGGGATTCGTAAATATTATTAATGCCTCCTGTGTAAATATCGCTATCCCTAAGGCCATAAAACTCATTACTGAAGCATACATAATAAATACAGCAGCAAATACACTTTTTACATCCTTATTCCCCAATATAGAAAATGCAAATGGTGGCCAGGCCATTGTAAATGCGCCAATTACTATATTGACAATGGAGGCAATTTGCATACCCAGTTGAAAAATCCCAACTTCACTTTTTCCCCAATAGTAACTTAAAATATAAGTAGACGCGCTATTTAAAATCCAGAGAGCAGCTGAAGTCGGAACCATGGGACCTGCAAATTTGAGCATTTCCCGCAGCCGCTCTTTACTAAAAAAGCGGAACGAAATCCACTCGTTCATGGTGATGACTACATATACCGAAGCCAAGGCACTACTAAGCAATGTAGCATACAAAATACCCATAATGCCCATTTTGAAATAAAGCAGGAAAAGCAAATTCAGACCAATGTTCAGCAATGAATTAGAAAATGTAAAAATAACAGTAGGCCAAGCACGGCGTTGGTACCGATACCAACTCGTAATAATAAAAGGTAAAATGGTAGTAAGCAGCGCACAGGCTGGTATAATAAAATATTTTCCTTCATCAAGCTCCAGTATCAGCGATGATAAGGGGCCAGCAAATACGATTAGAATTACACAAGCAATGGCCGACAGGATGAACTGGAACGTAAACCAAGTGGACATTGTTTTTTTACGGTCGTGTACATCCTCGGTATCAAAAAACCAGCGGGCAGAAGCACTATCCAAAGAGAAAACTACAAAGATGCCAAGCACAGCAACCGTGGTATTGATTAAGCCCAATGTACCATAGTCATTCGGGCTTAATATGCGGGTATAAATTGGTACCAGCAATACACCCAGAAAGCGATTGACCATACTACTTAAACCATAGACGGCACTTTCGCCCACCAGCTGTGATAATAGTTTTTTCAATGTTTCTGTTTTCCGGTTATAAGATAAGCATATTGTTATAGTACGCCCTCACTTTTTCTTCGCTTAAATAGGATAATAAAATTCTTCTATTTTCTATAACGTCATTATCGCTCAATTTATGCATTAGTTCGCTACTATTTTTCAAATCATTCTCTACCGAAAATACTTTAATGCCCCATTCTTTCAATTCTACGAAGGTGCTAGCTTCTTCGCTCAGAAAAACTTTGGTACCATTCCAGATGAGCTGCAAAATATTGCCCCAAGCTTGCTGTATTTTTATATTGAATATTGCAAAGCCCATTTGTTTTTTAAATTCGTGGTAGGCTGCTTCTTCTAAAAAATTGCGTTGCACCTCAATTTTTAAATTGGTAAATTTTGCCGAGTCCTTAATTAAGACTTTTCTATAATCTGCATCACCATATGATAAAATGAGTCGTATCTTATTAGTTACTTTCAGTGCATTTAAATGCGCTAACATTTCATAATGGTTTAGTGTAGGATCGCCGCTATGGCCCACCATAATATCGGTACCCAGGTTGGGACTTTCCAATATTTTATTAGCGTTTTCGGCTGCAATGCCATCATAGCCAAACCGATTAAAATTAAATTTGGCCCCCGATTCTTTTTTCACAATGTCATAGTCAGCCTTTAGCAAAAAGCAAGTTTCATCTATCCATTGGTAAGACTTTATCAGTTGCTCTTCATTCAAATACGGCCGACCCAAAAACCGTTTTACCAATTCTTTT
>JBBSPP010000395.1:0-3379 GCA_038258625.1 Chitinophagales bacterium | reverse complement strand
TGCACTTGTAGCTACCGAAGACTATAGATTTGAAGACCATTCTGGAATAGATTTAATGTCGTTGTTGCGTGTGTTCTTCAAGACGTTTCTTTTCAACAAATCCAATGCTGGTGGCGGTAGTACGCTATCGCAACAGCTAGCCAAAAATCTTTTCCCGCGTACAGAAAAATCAATTTTTAAATTGATGTATTACAAAATTAAAGAAATGATATTGGCGGTAAAAATTGAAAAAAACCTAACTAAGCAAGAAATCATTACGGCCTATCTCAACACGGTTCCGTTCGGGTATAATTCGTGGGGTATTCGCTCAGCGTCGCATACTTTTTTTGATAAAGAACCGATTGATTTAAAACCTGAAGAAGCCGCAACATTAATAGGAATGCTAAAAGCCAACACCGCTTTTAATCCAATAAGAAACCCTGAAAAATCGAAAGATAGAAGAAATACCGTTTTGGGACAAATGCTAAAAAATAATAAAATAACCGAAAGCCAATACAATCAATATAAAGCCGCACCGCTAGTTACAAATTTCAAGCCCGCATCAGATCTTAAACACGAAGGTCTTGCGCCATATTTTAGACAAGTGGTAGAATTGGAAGTGCGTGATTGGTGCAAAAAGCGAGGAATGAATATATACAAAGACGGCTTGAAAATATACACCACGCTGGATCCTGTAATGCAAGGCTACGCCGAGGAAGCCGTGAACAAAAACATGTACAAAAAAACGCGCTACGGCAATGTGCGAAAATGGGCCAACCATAAATCCACCTTAGATCGAATTATAAAAGAAACCGACCGCTACCAATTGCTACAACAAGAAGGATTTAGCGAAAAAGAAATTGAAGAAAATTTTAATACGCCCACAACAATGAAGGTGTTTGCATGGAATGATGCCAAAGAAAAAGACACCACTATTTCACCCATTGATAGCATTAAATATATGCGGGCGCAAGCGCAAACGGGCTTTATGGCGATGGATCCCGCTACTGGCGAGGTGAAAGCTTGGGTAGGTGGTATTAACCATAAATATTTTCAATACGACCATGTAAACGAACGTACCAAACGGCAAGTGGGTAGTACCATGAAACCATTGGCATATTGCTTGGCGGTGGATAATAATTATTCGCCATGCATGAATATTAGTTGCCGCCCCGTTTTTTTTCCTGGGCATAAATTATATAATGCTGGAGGCTCAAAATATGGCACGATGTCTATGCAAAAATGCTTGGCGCACTCTGTGAATAATGGTTCGTTGAATGTGCTAAAGTTAGTAGGCATACAAGCCTTCGTTGATTTTTGTGCCAAGATAGGTATCACTACTGAGCTTCAACCTTACCCATCAATTGTACTCGGTGCACAAGATATTTCGCTCATAGAAATGATGCGGGCTTACACAATGTTTCCTAATTATGGCATCAATATTAAACCTACGTTTATTACTCGTATCGAAGATAAAAATGGCAACATTCTGGAAACCTTTGTGGCAGAGCGCAAAGAGGTAATAAACGAAAACACAGCATATAAAATGATAAAAATGATGCAAGGCACCGTAAACTTTGGTACAGCAAAAAGACTAAAGGGCGCGTACAACTTGAAAGGAGAACTTTGCGGCAAAACCGGTACAACGAATGACGAAGCGGATGCTTGGTACATTGGTTACTCGCCCCAACTATTGGCAGGTGCATGGGTAGGCTGTGAAGATCGGTTTATGGGTACGGGCCTTGGTGCAGGCTCGGTAGCGGCCATGCCTATTTGGGGCACGTTTTGGAAACTAGTACAAGCCGATAAAAAACTAGGCTATTTTGAAACAGAAGAATTTGAAGAGCCCATCTCGATGAAAGGTGTGGATATATGCGATAGTTATGATCAAATAAGTATTCAGCGTAGCCAAAGTACCGAAAATGTATCGCGTGGTATGGAGCTAGAAGATTTGGACGAGAGCGAGGTAAATAAAGTAGTAGATCCGGTAAGCAAAGGAAGCGGAGCAAATCCAAAAGATTATGAATAAATTGAAATTTTTAATAGTAGGCATATTGGTATTATTTGCATTGCAGGGGCAACTGAATGCACAGTCTTATGCCGAATGTAACCTCACCAATAACTCTACCGTTGATGGTGAGCAAATAACCTACAAAGTATATTACACATTGGCGGGTGCGTGGATAGGCGCGGGCGAAGCAGTTTTTACCAACAAGCTAGAAAATTATCAGGGCAAGCCAGTGTATCATATAACAGGCGATGGTAAAACATTTAAATCGTACGATTGGTTTTTTAAAGTGCGCGATAAGTACGAATCGTACATTGATACAACCACGATGCTGCCGCACAAATGTGTGCGCCGCGTAAGTGAGGGTGGTTATAATAAATTTAATATCGTAAATTTTAATAGAGCCTCAAAAACAGCCAGCTCAAATGATGGCGTAAAAAAAGTGCCAGACTGTGTGCAGGATGTGGTATCGTCTATTTACTACGCGCGCAATATTGATTTTGATAAATATAAAAAAGGTGATAAGATTCCGTTCTCCATGTTTTTGGATAATACGGTGTACGAAATTTACCTACGCTATTTAGGAAAAGTAAAACTCACCACCAAGCATGGCGTGTATAATACTATAAAATTTAGTCCATTACTAATTGACGGTACAATATTTGAAGGGGGTGAAAAAATGACGGTATGGATGACCGACGACGAAAATAAAATACCGGTGCATGTTGAAACGCCAATCTTGGTTGGCAATGTGCGCATTGATATGGTTGAGTATAAAAATTTACGCAACCCTGCCAAAGCCATTCTCAAAACATTTCGATAAAAAGTATTGATTTTTATAAAAGGGTTGGGGCTTTTTTTATAAAAAAGACCGCCAAGAAAATACCCTACTCCCACACCTTAGTGCCATCGCTACAGTTGGCGCAGATATCTATTTTATCTCTGCCTTGTATAAGTTTGGCTCTAAAATCTTCGTACTCAGGCGCTTGCCATATTTCTTTAAAAGACATTTTTTTGAGATCGCCCAATCGGTGTTGCGCATCTTTATCAAAACAGCAAGGCACTACAAGCCCGTCCCAAGTAATAACGCAGGCGTGCCATAACTTCCAACAGCTATTGGCTAGTTTATTTTTTATTTTATACGTACCATCTTCTTGTTTTTTGTAGCGGCTGTATTTATCCATAGTTGGGATTAATGGATTTCCGTTTTCATAATCATAAATTTGTGCAGTTTTAAATCGTACATCGTCCACGCCAATTTCGGCACCTAGTTTTGTGGCATCTTCTATTTGATGCTCGTTGGGTTTTACTACCAAAAACTGAAAGAAAATATAAGGCGTTTTACTCTTCAATTCCTTTTTCCATTTTACAATGTTGCGCGTGCCGTCTAAT
>JBBSPP010000394.1:0-3392 GCA_038258625.1 Chitinophagales bacterium | reverse complement strand
TCTCTTTTACGAAAATTCTACCCGTACAAAAATATCATTTGAACTTGCCGAAAAAAGATTGGGTGCCGATGTGGTCAATTTTTCTGCTTCTAGTTCTTCACTTAAAAAAGGCGAAACTTTAATAGACACCGTACAAAATATCCTCAGCATGAAAGTGGATATGGTGGTGATGCGCCACTCGGCCAGCGGTGCGCCCCATTTTTTGTCTAAACATATTGATGCCGCCATTATAAATGCCGGCGATGGCACTAACGAACATCCTACACAAGCTTTGCTTGATGCATTCTCGATGCGCGAAGCGCAAGGAGAATTGAAAGAAAAAAAAGTAGCTATCATTGGTGACATTGCGCACTCGCGTGTGGCACTCTCTAATATTTTTGCACTAAAAAAACTAGGCGCCAAAGTGGTAGTCTGTGGCCCGCCGACCTTGATACCAAAACATATTGAAAGCCTCGGCGTAGAAGTATCCTACAATGTACAAGAAACCCTGGAGTGGTGCGACATTGCCAATGTGCTGCGCATAC
The DNA here is from genome assembly GCA_038258625.1 of Chitinophagales bacterium. GTDB lineage: Bacteria > Bacteroidota > Bacteroidia > Chitinophagales > Chitinophagaceae > JAGNRR01. The sequence continues at coordinate 2,868 of JBBSPP010000394.1, read as the reverse complement.
AATTGGAGCGACAAAATATGCCGTTGTTCTCCTCCCTTAGGGAGTACTCTTTGCAATTTGGCATCAATAAAAAAATGCTAGACGGGCTAAAAAAAGAAATTACACTCATGCACCCCGGCCCCATAAACCGTGGTGTAGAATTAAGCAGCGACGCGGCCGATAGCGACCACTCAATTATCCTCGACCAAGTACAAAATGGGGTAGCCGTGCGCATGGCGGTTTTGTTTTTGCTTGCGCAGAAAGGGAAGGGGGAAGTGGAAAGCGCATAATGTATCAACAAAAAAGCCATGACAACTATTTCCTAGCAATGTCTCCCTTCGCGTAGCGTTGGGGACGTTGCGCACACTATAGCCTTTGATGGTGTTTTCGCCCACAAACTATTTATAAAATACCTGCTCGTCATAAGGCCAACTGTGGCTAAACATTGTCGAATAAAAATATCCAAATGTTATCTGCATTTTATCCGTAAAATGATTTTTCCTCGCGCTAAAAAATGCCGCCATGCACTAGCGCAAGGTGTTTGTATCATTCACATTCCGAGTTTTATAGATAATATTTTCGTCAGCATCGCCCACCGGCATTTGCCTTTCGGCAATATCTTTTACATAATAATCAAAAAAATTGAGGAGGTATTTATTCAAAATACCAATGGCATCGGGGCCCTTTATATCACCAATTAATTTCGCCCTCTTTACCTCCGAAACTGGTAGCATGGTGGCATCGCTCGTTATATAATGCTTTGAATTTTTGAGCATTACAGAATAAAAAGGACTCGTGGTGTTTGAGTAAATAATGTCATTGCCTATGGCCCATTTGGGCATTTGCTGGCTTTGGATTAGCAAAAAAGGCGTGTTTAGATCATTGTCTATTATATCGCCAAATTGAAAACAATCTAGATTGGCCGCCGCTTTAAACCGTTGTGTTTTGTAGGCCAACTGTCCCGCCACGGCACCGCCAAATGATTGGCCAAAACTACCCATTTGGGTCATGTTCAATCGGTTAGAAAAAATAGAATTCGGTTGGGTCATCTCAAGGCTATCCAGGTAGTTTACAAAAAACAAATTGTCGGCCATCCAAATATCCATACTTTTATCAAAGCGTTTCAGCTTGCGGAGATACCGCCTTGTCATCCGATCTTGGTTTTTAGGTTTAAATGCTGATCTAAACTGAAATTTATCAGCAATCACCCATTGCAAAAAACCAAGTGCAGCAAATTTCTTTTTCATACGCGCAGTATAGCCATCCGGAAAATCTACAATAGGCTGTTCGTACGGATGCGTAATACTAAAAACGATGTAGCCATGGCTTGCCAAATTTTCCATCAAAGAGGTATATAATTCGGCAAGCCCAAAATAGTAGCCCTGCGAAAAAATAAGCACGGGGTATTGCTGTTGCGCATCAGACAATTTTAAATTTTGAAACGAATAAGTAGGCGAAGACATGAGCACCTTCACAAGCGAATCGTTCATGCCCAAGGATTTATACATGCTCAGCAAAATTTTTGTATCATAATGCTCCATGTAATTATTCACTGGCTTACCATCGCTATTATCTGACGGATACCAAGCTTTTATGTACAGTCGCCGGAGGGTATTTTTTTTTGGCGCAAGCTTGTCATGCCGAGCACTATCTGTCAAAAAAATATCGGTAGTGCCAATCAAATACGAACCTGTTGGTTTACACAAAAAGGAGTTTTGAGCAGGTAAACAATTGGGAATTAAAAGGCAGAGTATCGTTAGAGAAATGAGCGTTTTCAACTTTGTGGTTTTCTATTTTTAAAAATCAATGGGTGGCTAAATAGCTTCGGGAAAATAAAGTTAAGTGATTTTGATTTCTTGCTAGTCGTCCAAGTCAATTGATTTGGAGCATACATAACACAATCAAACATAATTATCAGGCTTAATTCCTTACTTTTGCGCCCGAACTATGGGCATTTTTGACAAAATATTTAAGCGGAACAAGGAGCAAGAAGTTGCGAAAGAAACCTTGGACGCGGGTTTAGAAAAAACCAAAAAAGGCTTCTTTGGCAATCTGAGCAAAGCAATTGCGGGCAAAAGCAAGGTGGACGAAGAAGTGCTTGACGCCTTGGAAGAAGCGCTGATAACCGCCGATGTAGGCGTAAAAACCACCGTAGAAATTATTGATAGAATCGAAGCCAGAGTAGCGGCTGACAAATATTTGGGCACAGCCGAACTCAATCAACTTTTACAAGAAGAGATGATGAAAATGCTGACGGACGCGCCAAGTCAGGAGTATCAAAATTTTGATTTGCCCGCAGATAAAAAACCGTATGTTATGTTGGTAGTTGGTGTAAACGGCGTAGGCAAAACCACCACCATTGGCAAGCTTGCCTATAATTTTAAAAAGGCAGGAAAAAAAGTAGTACTTGGTGCGGCCGATACTTTTAGAGCCGCGGCGGTGGAGCAGTTAAAAATTTGGGCGCAGCGCGTGGATGTAGATATAGTAGAAAAAGGTATGGATGCCGATCCGGCTTCGGTGGCGTTTGATAGCATAAATAGCGGCATAGCTAAAGGCGCGGACGTTATCATAATAGACACCGCTGGCAGATTGCATAACAAAGCATATCTGATGGATGAGCTAAATAAAATTAAGCGCGTTATACAAAAAACAATTCCGGATGCGCCACATGATGTATTGTTGGTACTAGATGGTAGCACGGGCCAAAATGCGTTGGAGCAAGCAAAACAATTTACTGCCGCTACGGATGTAAAGTCGCTTGCCATTACAAAACTAGACGGCACCGCAAAAGGTGGTGTTGTTTTAGCCATTGCGCATCAGTTTAATATCCCCGTAAAATATATTGGTGTGGGCGAGCAAATGACGGATTTGCAGGTTTTTAATAAAGCT
>JBBSPP010000393.1:0-3401 GCA_038258625.1 Chitinophagales bacterium | reverse complement strand
TTAAAATCTACCAAAAACCGGCGAACCAATTCGTCAACCATGCTGCTTTTACCTGCACCGCCTGTTCCTGTAATTCCTAGGATTGGGGTTTTGCTTTCTTGAGCCTTTTCCGAAACCTGCGACATTAAAGCTTTAGTTTCTGGCGCATCGCCAAAATTTTCTGCAGCTGAAATACAACGAGCAATACTTTTATAATCTCCTTTTTTTAATAAACCTTCAGCGCTACCATTTAAGTTATCGCCCACAGCATAGTCAGATTGCTCCAACAAATCATCAATCATTCCTTGCAAGCCCATCCTTCTTCCATCATCGGGCGAATAGATTTTGGTGATTCCATAGTCATGTAATTCTTCAATCTCCGTTGGCAGAATTACACCGCCACCACCACCAAATATTTTGATATGCTCGCAGCCGTTTTCTTTGAGCAAGTCATACATGTATTTAAAATACTCTACATGCCCACCTTGATAGCTCGTCATGGCAATTGAGTTTGCATCTTCTTGTATGGCGCAGTTTACGACATCCTGCACGCTTCTATCGTGTCCCAAGTGTATCACCTCTGCCCCACTCGCCTGTATTACGCGACGCATTATATTGATACTTGCATCGTGGCCATCAAAAAGACTGGCCGCGGTAACGATTCTTACTTTGTTTTTTAGTTGGTATGCCATCTCGCAAATTTAATGGATTGTGTTTATTCGTTTATACGTTTAATGGTTTATTTGTTTCGGCAAGCTATAGCACCTTATTTATTTGACATTTATAATTTTTGACATTTGTTTTCTTTATTTTAGCTGTTCATTTTCGTGAAAAAACAATTCCAACTTTGCATAATAATTCCTGCCTTTAACGAGGAGGCAAAGTTGGATATGATTGCGTATCAAGATTTTTTGACAGAGCGTAAAGATTGCGCCTTGGTGATTGTCAACGATTGTTCTACGGACAGCACCTTACATATTTTGGATAAATTGCAAAAACAATCTCCCGATAATTGTTTTGTTATTACCAACAAAAAAAATATGGGGAAGGCGGAAAGTGTGCGCAACGGAATGCTTTTTGGTTTCGAAAATATTGAAGCAAAAAAATACGCTTTTTTGGATGCTGATTTAGCCACAAGTTTTGACGAATGCGTCAAAATAAGCGAAACAGTTACCAAGGAAATTACGTTTGCATTTGGTTCGCGAATTTTGACAATAGACTCGAACATTGAGCGCAAGGCCTACCGTCATTATATTGGGCGCATTGTAGCCACCGCTATTTCAAAAGTTTTGAAGTTGGAAGTTTATGATACGCAGTGTGGGTGCAAGGTTTTTGATAAAAAATTGGCAACGCAGATATTTAAAACACCTTTTATTTCACGCTGGCTTTTTGATGTAGAACTCTTTTTTAGAACGTTACAATATTATGGTCGTGAAGTAGCAATAAAAAAATTACACGAACATCCCCTAAAAAATTGGGAAGACAAAGGCGAGAGCAAAGTAAAATTTAGCTACTTTTTTAAGCTCTGGCTAGATTTGTGGAAAATAAAAAGCTTATACCGCACCGTATAAACAACGAAAAAAAATACCCTAAACAAATAAATCGTTTTTTTGCCAAGAAATGATTATTTGCATACATTTGCAAACCGAAATCCACAAAGCTGGACTAGAAATAAAAAATTTAAGCAATGGCTAGAATATGTGCAGTTAGCGGTAAAGGCTATCAAAAAGGAAATAAAGTGTCGTTCTCTAACAAGAAAACGATTAAGCGCTTTATGCCAAATATCCAGAAAAAACGTTACTTCTTGGCAGAAGAAGATAAATGGATTACAATTAAATTGAGTACGCAAGGTATGCGTACTATTAATAAGCGTGGGTTGTATAACGTAGTAAAACAAATGAGAGCTGCTGGCGCAAAAATTTAATCCTACCCTGATGACAATCAGGATAAAATAAAACAAATTATATCATGGCAAAAAAAGGAAACCGAGTACAAATTATAATGGAGTGTACCGAGCACAAGGAAAGTGGCTTACCAGGTACAAGCCGTTACATTTCTACAAAAAATAAAAAGAATACACCCGAGCGTATGGAGTTGAAAAAATTTAACCCCATCATGAAAAAATATACGGTTCACAAAGAAATTAAATAAACAACATTATGGCAAAAGCAGCAAAAACCGCAATCAAGAAAGGAGAAGCAGTAGAATCAAAAAACTACACAAAAGTTATCCGCGCAGTAAAAAGTAAAACTGGCAATTACGCTTTTAAAGCCAATATGGTTTTGAAAGATAAGGTTGAAGATTTTATGAAAAAATAATTTTCCTTTTCTAAAAAAATTAAACTCCCTAGCTTATGCTACGGGAGTTTTTTATTGCTCAAAAATTATATTATGAATAATTTAGTCGGGCACTTTTATTTACCTCCTACTTTCATTTGTATATTAGCGTTCCTGATTTTGAAACTCATTCAGAATTTTTTAATAAAAAAAAAACAATAATTATGCAAGCTTGGACAGACTATCAAAATGAAAACAACGAACGTTTTTTAAACGAACTTTTAGAACTACTCAAAATTCCTTCGGTAAGTGCCGACTCAAAATATAAAGGCGACGTAGCCGCTTGTGCCGAAGCAGTAAAGAAAAGTTTGTTAGATGCAGGCTGCGATGTGGCGGAAATTTGCGAAACGGCTGGTCACCCAATTGTGTATGCCGAAAAAATTATTGATGAAAATTTGCCCACCATTCTGACTTACGGACATTACGATGTACAGCCCGCCGATCCGTTAGAACTTTGGGATAGTGGCCCGTTTGAACCAGTAATAAAAGAAGGAAAAATATACGCCCGCGGTGCCTGCGACGACAAAGGTCAAATGTACATGCACGTAAAAGCATTGGAGACAATGGTAAAAACGGGCACACAACAATGCAACGTAAAATATATAATTGAAGGCGAAGAAGAAGTGGGCAGCACCAACTTGGCACCATTTTTAGAAAATAATGTAGAAAAATTAAAGGCTGATATTGTCTTAGTTTCAGACACTTCTATGATTAGCATGGAGCACCCTAGTATAGAAACAGGCCTTCGAGGATTGGCTTATATGGAGGTGGAAGTGGCAGGGCCCAATCGTGATTTACACAGTGGCGTGTATGGTGGCGCGGTGGCAAACCCTATAACAATTTTATGCCAAATGATAGCAAGCTTGCATGACGAACATAATCATATTACAATACCCGGTTTTTATGATGCCGTAGCTGAGCTAACTGCCAAAGAAAGAACCGAATTAAATAAAGCCCCTTTTGAGCTTGACGAATACAAAAAAGAATTGGGCATAAAAGATGTGTGGGGCGAAGATGGCTACTCCACGTTGGAGCGCACCGGGGTTCGACCCACGCTGGAACTAAATGGAATATGGGGCGGCTATA
>JBBSPP010000392.1:0-3410 GCA_038258625.1 Chitinophagales bacterium | reverse complement strand
TTTTACCTTTTACGCGCGCCCACATGGTGCTTCCATTTTCGCTACTGTCTGTGCCAGTGCCAGACACATAGTTGAAAACTGTCTGCGGATTTAAGTCATACAAAACGTCTGCAAAAGCTTCCACCGTATCAAACGTAATGGCGCTATATTGTTCTTCATCCATACCAACAGACGATATGCCCATGCAAAAAAAACAACCGTCATAACCTCGTAATTCATCTTTTCGTTCGGCAATTGTTGTAAAATCTTTTATCAAAATCTCCTCTAATTTTGGGTGCTTCATTTCTAGCGAACTTCTATTAACCACCAGCACTTTTTCAATGCGCTCATTTTCCAAACATTCCAGCAAAACCCCTTTGCCCACCATGCCCGTGCTACCAGTAATAATTACTTTTTTCATAGTTGTTTTTTTTACAATAAATAACCCTACCCCGCCATTTTCTTTGTTACGAAATACATGGGCATATCCGCTTTGCCTTTAACAGGAAGCAGGCCGCGATACTCAAAATCAAAATCATTTTTCAACAACTCCTGCGCATCTCCCGAAATATTTAGCTTGCTCACTTCGCCGTTTGATTCCATGCGCGAGGCAATATTTACGGTATCGCCCCATATATCAAACTGAAATTTTTTGACACCCACCACGCCAGATACTATGGAGCCTGCATGCACGCCCGTGCGCATTTCAAAGCCAAACATGCCCATATTGTCGCGCTCCTTTTTTCTTTTATTTATCCAGGCTATCATTTCCAGCCCGGCCATTACAACATCGGCTGGCGTACAATCTGCCTTGCCCGTGCTGCTAAAATTGGTACCTACCGCCATGTAGGAATCACCAATTGTTTTTATTTTTTCGATGTGATACTTCGTAGTTATTTCATCAAAAGCTCCAAAACAATAATTTATTTCTTCTACCAATTCGGTTGGCGTAATGCCTTCGGTAATTTTTGTAAACCCCTTAAAATCGGTAAATAAAACGGTTGCATACTCATGACTTACAGGCGCAACTTTTCCATATTTTTTTAGTTCCTCAGCAATATCCTGCGGTAATATATTTAAAAGCAGCCCCTCCGAAACTTTTTTTTCAACTTTAATACGATACACAAACCAAGCTGAAGTAATAAAATTAACCGTGAGAGAAACGGTGATATTCATGGTGAGCATAAAAGTTATCATATCACTATTCGTTGAAATTTCCGGACCCAATTGAGGCCGATAAATTGTGGTGATACAAATACAGGTAATAAAAACGAACATGGCAATTATGGCCGGCCGAAGAGATGTAAAGATTAAGATACCCAACGGTGTAAGAAACCCCCAAATAATAACCATTGCGCCTTCATTAATGGTGCCGGCAGACCATTGTGCCAAAAAAGGCGCGGCTGAACAAGCATAAAATATAGGATAAACTAAGTAGAGAATATTCTTACTTCGGTGCGCCACTACACCACCAATTAGCACTGTAAAAACAAAAGCTATAGAGGCGAAAAAAGGAATGGAGGGACCATAGACGGTATAATACATTATCGTCCAGGTGCAACCACACAAAAAAAGAAAGAATGAAATAATAGCCAATAATTGTTTTTGAAATGCATCATCAGATGAATCAAATCTGTTATAAGCAAATTTTTTGGCAACGTTGAACATAGGGTACTTCGGTTTTTATTTTTTAAACGCAAGCGGTATTGGTCGTTCAAATATAATGTACAGAAAATAAAAGTTACTATAACGCATCAATCAATCAACGAGCATTCGCAACCCGTAATCTAACAAGGCGATAAATTAATTTCTTTGGTTTTTATTATTTACTTTGTGCCAATACCAAAAAAAAATAACAACTATGAGCGACCAATCAAGATTTAGCCTACCCAAACAGCAGGCCAGGGTAATAACCACTACGCACAAAACAAGGCCGCAGATGGAAGCAATTTCATCGCGCAACTTACTAAAAGTATTACCCTGGGTAAATTTGCAAGGCGCAAATTATCGGGTGAACAGACGGCGCGTGGTGGAGATAAGACCTGGCCGAATAAGCTTTATAGATAATGGCGGCACGCCCGAAGCGTTCGGCCCATCTATTTCACAAATGCCTATTTTTAGAGAAATTCAAAATCAAACTGTGTTGGATCAAATAGCCGCCTCTGCGGTGCAAGAAGATTTTGTAAAAGATGCTGCCATCTTAACGCATGGCAATTCGCCAACTCATATTCATATAATCGTTAGTGGTAAAGTTTCATTTTTTGAACCCGGTGCATATCATTTAGATCAAGCGTTGGGCACAATGTCTGCCGGGAATTTCTTTGGCGAATTTGGCTTGTATCCTGCCGCTACCGATATTCCTTTTGATGCAATTGCTGTTACGGCCGTTACAATTTTAAAAATTGCTTACACTGATATTAATACCATTCTGGCAGCATCTGCTGACGATCAAAATCATTTGGCAGATCATGGCACATTTTTAAATGAACTAAATGACAGAGTAAACCGCAAAGGAGAATCAGACGTAGAATTATTTTCGGGCCTGCATGATGATGAACCTTCTATCCCCAGCACATTTGTAGAGTACGACCCCAACCCGCGCGAGTATGAATTATATACCAGCCAAACCATCCTAAAAATTCATTCAAAAATTGCCGACCTCTATAATAATCCGTACAACCAAACCGAGGAGCAAGTAAGGCTAACCATTGAAGAACTGCGCGAGGCACAAGAAGATGAAATGATTAATAATAAAGAGTTTGGCTTGTTGCACAACGTGGATTATCGCCAACGCATTTATACCGAAAGTGGCCCACCAACGCCTAGTGATTTGGATGAATTACTTTCGCGCCGCCGAAAAACGCAATACATTTTGGCGCACCCAAAAGCAATTGCCGCCTTTACCCGCGAGTGTACCAAGCAAGGCATTTACCCCGCTACTATTGAGTATAATGGCCGCGAAGTAATTTCTTGGCGCGGCGTGCCCATACTTACCTGTGGAAAATTAAGAGTAGAAAACGGACTCACCACCATGATTGCTATGCGGGTAGGCGAAGAAAATAGTGGCGTGGTGGGGCTCTACCAAATGGGCATTCCCGAAGAAGTGGAGCCAAGCCTCTCCGTCCGATTTATGAATATTGACGACAAAGCAATTATTTCTTATTTAATTACCAATTACTATTCTGTAGCCGTCCTTACGCCCGATGCCTTGGGCACCTTGGAGCATGTAGAAGTGGGCGTTCATTAATTTTTTTTAATACTATAAAAAAATGAACGGATTAAGTAATACGACCTTAGATGTTATGCGGCGCGTATTGGCGCAGGGGCCTTCGGGCTTGGGCACGCGCACCACCAATGTAGCCGCTATGATGAACCGGTCCGCGGCAGAATCGGATACCGAAATTCGGCATCGCCCACCATACCGAATAAAT
>JBBSPP010000391.1:0-3413 GCA_038258625.1 Chitinophagales bacterium | reverse complement strand
TTTATTTTTGGTACTATGGCCAATAAGCGTTCATTAATAAAAGACCAAGACAAAAATCCGTTGACCGAAAAATAAAATTAATCATGAAACAAAAAATAAATTTTATAGTACTTAGTGTTTTCTGTTGTTCTGTATTTTTTAGCGCTTGTAAAATACCAGCGGTAGTGAGCAAAACTGAAAGTAAAAATGTACCGCCAAGTTTTAAAACTTCTACGGATACGACCAATTCGGCGCAGCTGAGTTGGCAACAATATTTTAATGATGATAATTTATCGGCCCTGATTGATACGGCCCTGGCCAATAATCAGGAGCTTAATATTACGCTGCAAGAAATAGTAATTGCGCGCAATGAAGTGCGTGCGCGCAAGGGTGAGTACTTGCCGTTTGTAGGCATACGCGGTGCGGCGGGGGTAGATAAAGTGGGGCAATATACACGAGATGGTGCGGTGGAGGAAAATTTGAACATTACACCAAAACGAGAATTTCCTGAGTTTTTGCCCGACTTTAGAGGTGGGCTTTTTGCCAGTTGGGAACTAGATGTGTGGCGAAAATTACGTAACGCCCGCGATGCTGCTTTTAAACGATACGCCGCTAGTGTGGATGGCAAAAATTTTATGATTACGAACTTGGTTGCCGAAATTGCTGATGCTTATTACGAGTTGCTTGCCTACGATAATCAGTTGCTTACATTGAGAAAAAATATCGAAATTCAAAGCAGTGCATTAGAAATTGTAAAACTGCAGAAACAAGCTGCCCGAGTAACCGAGCTTGCCGTACGAAGATTTGAAGCGGAGGTGCTGCATACGAAAAGTATGGAATTTGATATTCGGCAAAAAATTGTGGAGACGGAAAATCATATCAATTTATTGGTAGGTCGATTTCCGCAACGGGTAGTGCGGCTGTCTAATGAATTTGACAAGATTGTACCACAACCTTTGTATGCCGGTGTGCCGGCACAATTGTTAGAAAATAGAGCCGATATAAAAAAGGCCGAGCAAAATTTGGAAGCGGCAAAACTGGATATAAAAGTAGCCAAAGCTAATTTTTATCCGTCCATTGGCCTAAGTGGTGGCATTGGTTTGCAGGCTTTTGACCCAACCAAATTAATAAAAATGCCACAGTCTATTTTGTTTTCGTTGGTGGGCGATTTGGCCGCGCCACTTGTAAATAAAAATGCGATAAAGGCAACCTACTACACGGCAAATGCGAAGCAACTACAAGCGGTATATGATTACGAACGCACGGTGCTGAATGCCTACGTAGAGGTGGCCAATCAATTGGCAAAGATTGATAATTTGGAAAAAAGCTATGACTTAAAATCAAAACAAGTAGCGGCACTGAACCAATCCATAGAAATATCGACCATGCTTTTTAAAATGGCGCGCGCAGATTATATGGAAGTGTTGCTTACGCAGCGCGATGCATTGGACTCTAAATTTGAACTAATAGAAACCAAAATGGAACAGCTAGACGCGCGCGTAAATGTGTACCGCGCGTTGGGTGGTGGATGGCGGTAAGTTTTTAAGTGAAATCCCGATAGCTATCGGGAGAAAAGTGAAAATGCTCAATCTTGTGGAAGGTTGCAACTTTACCCAAATATAATTTGCGTATAAAATATAAAGGGGTTGATGAAATCTGTGGCTAGCACATATTTATTCATATCTCTTTTGCCTTAATGCTATGCACTCCAACAGTTACTTTTTTGCTACCAAAATTAATATTAATGGGATAGTCATTAATGAAGGTTCTAGAAAAATTAATGATAATAGAAGTTAGATTAATGACAATCTTAGGCTCATTAATGGTGTTCTAAGGCAGATTAATGACAATCTTAGTCGCCTTAATGGAAATCTTAGCCTCATTAATGACAATCTAAGACGCCTTAATGGTGTTCTAAGGTAGATTAATGACGATCTTAGCCTCCTTAATGGAAATCTTGGCCGCATTAATATGCCTGTTTTGTGCCATAATGGCGCTTTAAGGGTCTTTTTTAATAAAAAAGGGTGCTTTTATGCTAAAAGAACCATAATTTATGCTTTGTGGTATTAACATACGTTAAAGGTGAGGGGCTACTATTTATATCCAATCTTATTTATTAGGTTAGAGCTCTTAATTATTAAACTTATGATACAAAATCAAACAAGGTACAACTGCGAGCAATCTGAACTTTATGCCGTGGCCGATGTAGCCTGGGGCTCTTGCCTGCAAGAAATTGTACGGTTTGCTACATTTTCGGAGCGCTATACCGAAGCATATGTAACTATGGCCAAGACTGGCGTGGCCGCCGCCGAAGCCATACCGAGCGCGCAGGCGCGGGGCGCAGTATCCGAAATACTGCGTACACAGCTAGTCATCCTAGCCGAGCAATGCCGCGATAAATGGCAATTGCTAAAGCGATACATTACCAAAAGCGTACCCAAGGAAGCCCTCAAAGCAAGCCTAGAAGCGGCTGGAAGCGCGGACTATGAAAAGGCCATTGGCGAAAACTGGGATAAAGTACGCGCCCTTAATACTGCTGGCCTAGGCTATGCGGGCGAGCATTTGGCAGCATTGCAAGCCAACCAAAATATGCCCACCGCTTTTGGCACGGAGTATAATACATTAAAAGCTGATTTTGCCGCGCTTTATACTCAATTTTTGGATGCCCGCGAAACTGCCAAGCAAGGCACGGCTAGCAAGATTGATGCTAATAATATGGTATATGACAGCCTAATGGATATGATGCTGGATGGGCAACAATTATTTAAAAATGAGCCCGCTACGGCAGAGCAATTTGTATTTGCCGAGGTGCTAAAGAGTGTAAGTAGCGCTGGCCCAGCGGGCATAAAAGGTACAATTGCCGGCGATGATGGCACGGTAATTACCGAGGCGCTGATTGATATATTGGATACGGACAAAAGCGGCAGCCCCGACGCCGACGGCAAGTACGAAATAAAGCCCGTACCCAATGGCACCTACGCCATACAGGTAACCGCACCGGGCTACGAAATGCAATTGATTGAAGGCTATAAAATATCCTTGGGGACGGTGAGTACGTTGGATATTGTGATGGTGGCGGTGAGTGTGTAATGATATTTGAATTATCTTTATTCTCCGCCGAGTGCTCTGAGAGAGATTCGGTGGAGAATAAAATTGATACCAGCAAAATAATAAAACAATAAGATGAAAAAAATAATTGTGATACTAACAATTGTAGTATTGAGCGTGCAAGCTAACAACTTGCACGCCCAGGCTACTCACTTTAACGAGCAATGGATTATGGGGAGTTTCGGGCAGTTCCAAATGAATTTTTCACCTGTCCGCAGTTTAGATTCTTTTAAAGGTAATAATTTAGATAACATTTATCATTTAAGGCATAGCGGAATTTGTGATAGCAATGGGCGCTTATTACTAAGCTGTAATGGATTTAAATT
>JBBSPP010000390.1:0-3432 GCA_038258625.1 Chitinophagales bacterium | reverse complement strand
GGTGCGGGCAAAATTCAAATTTATATGAAGCGTGATGATATTTGCCCTGGAGAAGACAAAACAATGTTCAATACCGTTTGGAAAAAACTGTTGGACATAGGTGATATTATTGGCGTAAAAGGCTACGTGTTTAAAACGCAAGTTGGCGAAACAACCATCCATGTAAATGAGTTTACGCTTTTATGCAAAAGTTTAAAACCGCTCCCCATCGTAAAAGAAAAAGACGGCGAAACATTTGATGAAGTTACTGACCCAGAATTTAGATACCGTCAGCGCTATGCAGATTTGATTGTTAACCCAAGCGTGAAAGAAACTTTTATCAAACGTACAAAAATTGTAAATAGCATTCGCGAATATTTGAATGCGCAAGGTGCTTTAGAAGTTGATACGCCAGTCCTACAAAGTATTCCGGGCGGTGCAGCAGCCCGACCATTTATTACGCATCACAATGCATTGGATATGCCTCTGTATTTGCGGATTGCTAATGAACTTTATTTAAAAAGACTCATCGTTGGCGGTTTTGAGTGGGTGTACGAGTTTAGCCGAAATTTTAGAAACGAAGGCATGGATCGCACGCACAACCCAGAGTTTACGGTGTTGGAATTTTATACTGCCTACAAAGATTATTATTGGATGATGGAGCAAACAGAAACGTTGCTCGAAAAAGTGGCGATGGATAGTAACGGAAAAACGTTGCTACCTATTGGCGAAAACCAAGTAGAATTTAAAGCACCCTATAAAAGAATCAGCATTTACGAAGCCATTGAAGAGCATACAGGCATTGATATTTCGGCCATGACCGAAAGCGAAATTTTCGACGTTTGTAGAAACCTGAAAATTGATGTTGACAATACTATGGGCCGCGGCAAATTGATTGATGAGTTGTTTGGCGAAAAATGCGAAGCGAGCTACATACAACCCACTTTTATTATTGACTATCCGGTAGATATGAGTCCGCTCACAAAAAAGCACCGTAGCAAAGAAGGATTGGTAGAGCGTTTTGAACTTATAGTAAACGGCAAAGAATTAGCCAACGCTTATACAGAGCTCAACGATCCAATAGACCAACGCGAGCGATTTGAAGAGCAAGCAAAACTAATGGAGCGCGGCGATGACGAAGCCATGTTTATTGACCAAGATTTTTTACGCGCTTTGGAATATGGTATGCCGCCAACATCGGGCATAGGTTTTGGGATTGACCGTATGTGTATGTTCATGACCAATAATGCTTCTATACAAGATGTACTTTTCTTCCCTCAAATGCGACCAGAGAAAGGGCGTGAAAAAGTTGAAGAACCGAAAGTAAAATTGGAAGGCGATTTGAAAATTGTTTTTGATTTACTCTCTGCGGAAGCTGCTGATTTATTAGCTGTAAAAGAAACATCAAGACTTAGTAATTCTAAATGGGATAAAGCTGTGAAAGCACTTAAGGCTGATGGTTTGGTTGAGGTTTTTAAGGATGGGGATGTTTTGAAGGTTAAAATCTTATATTCGTAAAATGAAGTATAGATTGTTTATTCTAACTGTGTGTATTTTTATTTTGCCATCTTGTTCAAAAGAATACGTTTGTGTTCAAGAATGGATTACTGTGGATTCAACCCTAAGTAAAGGGCCTCACTGGATGTTTAGTTATCATGGGCGAGGAGCTAAAAAAAGGATAGAAGCCGACTGTCCTGAATCGACAATAACCGATACGACTGCGAATGGCTATGCTATTACGATGCATACATACCATTACGCAAAATAATTCTTTCAAGCCTTGTAATAAGCTTGAAGTCTCGCCTGAAATACAGGTAGGTCAAATAGGAATATCAACTATTCCCTGGCTCAGCCCGCTAATCTGGAATAGAAAAGCAATTCTATTGCGATTGCTTGAACCGAATAAAAATCCTAATCGGCTCAAAAAATACTTATTTATGACCCGTATAACTACGTTATAATACTTTTCTCTATTCTTTGCGCCGCCCAAGCATTCTATTTTAGCTGCGAAAATTCTTATAGTATTTCATACAGCCTTTTTCGATACCTGTTTTATTTTATACGTTTAAAAGAATGTGAGAATGGAAGTAAAACAATCCCCCCATTTCTTCTTTATTAAAAAATTGCACGCCATTTTTATGCTTTATTAAAAAACACATCGGCATTGGATATTTCGGCAATTGTAATGTTTTTAGGTTTCATATTCGCAGCATACTCCGTGGTGGCCAATGATTCTATACAAACTTTGGGAACTTTTCTCAGTTCAAATTCTAAGCTACATTGGATTACACTTTGGTTTTTTGCGGGTAGCATTTTATCGGCCACTTTAATCTATGGTTGGGTACAATATAGTGGAGATGTTAGCTACGGACGCCTAGAAAAATATCAGCTACCCAATCCATTTTCGTGGTACTATTTGCTGCCGCCACTCATACTATTAGTGCTTACACGCACGGGCATACCCGTTAGTACATCGTTTTTAATTCTTACTTTTTTTAACGAAAAAAACCTCTACGACATGGTAGAGAAATCTTTGCTAGGCTATGCATTGGCCTTTGGCGCGGCCATACTTATTTACATTCTCATTACCCGATTAATTGAGCGCCATTTTTTACTAAAAAAAATAAAGGAAGGCGAAAAAAAAATATGGACCATTTTGCAATGGTGCTCCACAGGTTTTTTATGGTCGCAGTGGTTAATACAAGATTTTGCAAATATTTATGTGTACCTCCCGCGCAATTTATCGGTGGGCTATCTCATTATTTCGCTGGCTATTATACTCGCTATTTTGGCTTTTATAGTATCGAGCAAAGGTGGTGCCATTCAAAAAATTGTACTGTCCAAAACAAACACGATTGATATTCGTTCGGCCACCATTATAGATGCTGTATATGGTCTAGTACTTTTTTTCTTCAAAGAAATGAACAATATACCCATGAGTACTACTTGGGTATTTATAGGATTATTAGCTGGTCGAGAAATTGCTATTAACATAATGCTTGACCGCAAGGCAAAAAGAAAAGGGATGCTGCGCAACATCAGTTTGGATTTAACCAAAGTAACCATTGGCTTGGTCATTAGTATTTTGCTTGTCTTTTTGGTAAAATATTTTTCCCATTAAATTGAAACCTATCCCTGAGGCGTATCATTAAGGAGGCGGAATATAAGTGTTGCGTTGTTATGCTCTGTAAAATTGTCAATTTAGAAACCTGAAATCAAGACTTCTAAATCTAAAGTAGAAAGAAATAATCAAAAGGTAACATTAAGGTAATGTTTCAAATTCGTCACGGTCTAAGCGTTCGGATACTTTTGCGCTCGATTAAACCAGTTATAATGAAAAAAATTACAGTAGCATTTGGCTTAATGCTCTTTGTAGCATTCAGCGCACAGGCACAACTTTCTATGCCGGGCTTTGGTAAAGGAATAAACTTTACAGGGGCAGATTCTTCTTTC
>JBBSPP010000389.1:0-3438 GCA_038258625.1 Chitinophagales bacterium | reverse complement strand
AATGGTTTTAATATTTTTATGGGCAAAGGAAAATGTGCCACTTGCCATTTTGTACCATTATTCAACGGAACGTTTCCACCCTACTACAGCAAAATAGAAAGTGAAGTATTGGGCGTACCTACAAAAAATGATACCATAAACGCAACGCTGGATTACGATTTAGGGAAATATAATTTATACAATATCCCGCATCAACGCAACGCATTTAAAACCGTCGGACTCAGGAATGTTGCGCACACCGCACCTTATATGCACAACGGCATTTTTGAAACCTTAGAGGAAGTTATAGATTTTTACGACCGTGGTGGTGGCGCAGGCATTGGAATAGAATTAGAAAATCAAACCCTCGCCCCCGACCGACTAAATTTAAGCAGTAAAGAAAAAGCTGATTTGGTTTCTTTTTTGGAAGCTTTGTCGAATTAAAAATCAAACAAACACTACAAAGGAGTGTCGATGTAATTACAAATAAATTTTTAATACTAGAACTAATTTTTAAAATGGCATACTAGCCTAGTGTACACTATGTTACCAAATCATTGCCAAATTGTTACCGACAATCCGAATCCGAATATCCCGCGTATGTTACCATTCTATTTTCTTGTTTAATTATGAAAAAATTTTACTTAACTACAATTTTGGCGCTAATCTTTTTTGCAAGTAGCCATGCCCAAACCACCAGCATTTATGGCGTATTCCCCACTATCGACCATAGTAGTAGCCTCACAAAAAAGCTTGATTATGGCTTTTATTATTTTGGCGCCTTTAATCTTTTAAATGAAGAAGTTAACGGCGTAAAAGACGACGCAAACTTTTTTGCCTTTTATGCCGAGCAATCTCTTACATACAAGCTCACCAAAAATTTATCCGTAACGGGTGCTTATGTTTATGAGCGGCAACACCCCACAGAAAATAACTACCGAAACGAGAACCGTTTCTACCTGCAAGCGGCTTATGCCTACTCACTAAAACGGACCAACCTTAAACACCGCTTGCGTTATGATGGGCGGTTTATACAAAACCGAGTAACGCTCGATCGCCCTTACACATCGCGCGTGCGTTATTTATTTGGCGTCAATACACCCTTGCGCAAAGGCAACGATAAGCTCTACTTGAATATGTACAACGAGTTCTTTTTTGACCTCAATAGCAGCGGCCCATTATACTCCGAAAACTGGGCATACGCTGGCATTGGTTTAAAATTAAATAAAAACAACGCCGTGGAAGCTGGCCCGCTTAACATCTTTTGGGTGAATGGCGATAATAGCCGCATCAACTTTTTGTACCTACAGCTTACTTGGATTAGCCATATTAATTTTTATAACAACAACCGAAATAACAACCTGCGCAAGAACCAAAACAATTAATTTTTATTTTAAACACCTATCTTTAAACAACCCTCTAATCTCGATAGCTATCTAGACTTAGGGGTGCCAAAAAAAACAAAATTATGTCAACAGCAGCAACAGCAACTCTACCAAAAAGCCCTTGGATCCGCTCCCCTTTTTTTGATTATAGCTTCATCATGGGCGGTGCATTTTTTACTTTACTAATCGCTTTTATTAGTTTTCAGTTTCCCAAACTCGTGCCTTTTTTCTTTTGGATTTGGGTTATATTTTTTGAAGGCAGCCATTTTTGGGCTACCTATAGCCGTACTTATATTGATAATAAATACCGCAAAGAAAACTCGATGGTGCTCATTGGCAGCCTCATATTTTTTATCTTTCCGCTGGCAGCTATCATGCTCGAAAAAGCTTTTCCGGCTCTTACGTTTACCGTTTATTATGGCTTTTTTATTTTTATTTGGTCGCTGTATCACAATGCCAAGCAGCATTACGGATTCCTATCTATTTATGCTGGTAAAATAAAAATGGAATTCGATGATAAAAAGAAAATGCGCAATGCGCTCTACGGTGTCATCGTTTTTTCGCAGGTATTTTTCTTACTTAATTTTAAGGTGCAGGGCACATTTAGTATGAGTTCGCCATGGGCCGATGTACCTGTGATGAACTTTTTGTTTACCAAATTCTTTTACGTACTTACCGCCGCAGCCACGGTGTATTTTATAATTCAGTCTATCTCGCTAGCCAAAAAATACAAACGCACCCTACGACCAATTATAAGCTATGTTGCAACCTGCCTTATTTTTTACAGCGTAATGTTTTACTACGTAGCGCAGAGCGACAATTTTATTGTTGGTTCTGATGGGCTGAGTATTCTTATTTTGATAGCCATCATGAATTCGCTATTTCACAACATTCAGTACCACGCCATTGTGTGGCATTATGGGCAGGCGCGCTATAATAAAGACGACCAAAACAACTACGGTATTGCCAAATTTGTAAATGGTAAAACGTTTAACTATCTAATGGTGGCGCTTATGTTGGGCAGCGTGTTTGGCTTTATTGTATGGAATGTTGGCATGTCGCCCGACGTAAATGGCGGCTTTACCGCCGTGGCTAACAACTGGGCTTTTGTACTCTTCTTTGGCATTATTGGTCATCATTTTTACTTAGATCAAAAAATTTGGCGACCAAGTAAGCAGACGGAATTGAAATCGTATTTGTCGTAACTAGATTTTTTGAACTCAATCAAATCTGGTTTTTATAAAATTGGGGAAGCAATGCTTCCCCAATTTTATAAGGCAAATTTCAAATTATGCAATCTCACTACGTACTCCATTTTAATTTTACTCCCTCAAAAAAAATTGGGCTGAATAAAACTACAAGAAAAACTAACATTGCGATAGCAAAGAATCGGGTAAAATAAAAAATATTTATTGCAAGAATTCTTACTTAAGTTTTCTGAACTGAGCTAAACTAGAAATTTCAGTTAGGCATAGGCAAACTTATAAGAAATACAATTTTATATCCAAAAAGACTGTTTAGTTGCTTTCTTTCTGCACATCGGAATTTTTAAACCCTTAGAGGAAGTTATAGATTTTTACGATCGTGGTGGTGGCGCAGGAATCGGAATAGAATTAGAAAATCAAACCCTCGCCCCCGACGGATTAAATTTAAACGCAAGAGAAAAGCTGATTGGGTTTCTTTTTTGCGGCGTTGTCAGATTAGCCGAAGTTTAAAATCGTAAAAGTTTATCGAACGACTGAGGTTCTTAGAATCAAAAAAGCTCCGTTAAAAAACGGAGCTTTACTTTTCATAGAGAAGGGAAAGGGTAGCTTACTTTTTAATAAATGGCAAACTCATTTTATCATTTGCTAGGTTCAGATAAATCATATACTGACCAGGTACTAAACTCTGAATGTTAATGTTTTTTACCGCCTCGTCCTTACCAATTTTTGCTTTTAGCATCACCTTGCCTTGCATATCAAACACAGCAAAATCAGAAGATGTTTCCAACGTGCGGGATAAGCGAATGCTAATCGTTTCTTGAGCGGGGTTTGGTGCTAGCACCACATTGTAATCCAGTTTCTCATTTATT